>JAOAGX010000047.1 GCA_026415535.1 Armatimonadota bacterium
CTGCCGTACCGTTCGCTGTAGCCGACTTCTACCTCTCCTGGCACGACCTTACCGACGAAGAGATTGCCCCTTTTCTCAATAATCCGTGATGCTCAGCTCTGCAAGACCTATTGTCTTGCTGAGCATATTAACTGTTGTTAACAAGCATTCCCCCAACCAGCTCCTAATAGGATAATCCCTGTTCTTTCGCCCCACTGCGAAAGTGTCTAGAATAGGGTTTGCTTTTCACACGTGGTACGGTGATAACATGGGCCTGGCTGGAGATCGGATATGGACAGGCGTATTCTGCTATTGTTACTAGTCGGGCTAGTCGGGCTTACGTTTGCTGTATACTATCGAGCGCTTGGCTGCGATTTTATAAACACCGACGATCCTGCGTATGTAACAAGAAACGCCCATGTTCGAAACGGTCTGACCTTGAGAAGCGTAAAGTGGGCATTCACTACGACAAGCAATGCCAACTGGCATCCTTTGACATGGATCTCACACCAAATCGATAGCTCTATTTTTGGACTTAAGCCATGGGGACATCATTTGACTGCGGTTGTCATACACGCAGCAAATGTCGCACTCTTGTTACTGGCGCTTCTGGCTCTAAAGCCACCATCGCTATCCAAACCCAGCGAAATACAGACAACAGGCTGGATCTGGCGATGCGCATTCGTAGCAGCGCTCTTTGCAACACATCCGCTGCACGCTGAATCGGTCGCATGGGTTGCCGAGCGTAAGAACGTGCTGAGCACCCTATTTTGGCTTTTCACAATGCTTGCCTATGCGCGGTACGTGAAAAGACCGTCGGTAGGCCGTTACGCACTCGTAGCACTGTCTCTTGCTTTGGGATTGATGGCAAAGCCTATGCTTGTAAGCCTGCCCATCATCCTACTTATTTTGGACTATTGGCCACTCGGTCGGATGACTCTAACCACAGCGAGCCACGAACTAAAGAGCAGTAGAAAGAGGCCGGTTCAGGCATCGCTTCAGAAACCGTTTCGCGTGTTGCTAATAGAAAAAACACCGTTGTTCGCGCTGGCAGCAGCCTCGTGCGTCGTCACTTTCGTTGTCCAACGAAGCGGCGGGGCAATGACGCTTTCCGAACAATACAGTTTGGGCATCCGAGCAGCAAACGCGATCGTGTCGTACTTGACCTACATCAGCAAGACGTTACTACCAACAAAGCTGTCTATTTTCTATCCACATCCCGGCAATACGTTGCCTACCTCGGCAGTCACAATATGCGGTATTCTGTTGGTCGCGATCATATGCTCCGCGATCCTCTGCGCAAAAAAGCATCCTTACGTAACTGTGGGATGGCTTTGGTATCTCGTAACGCTCATTCCGGTCATAGGACTAGTTCAGGTCGGTAGGCAGGCGATGGCAGATAGATACGCCTACATTCCAGTTATCGGCCTGTTCATCATTGCTGCTTGGAGCATTCCGGACTTGCTTGCACTCGCAATAAAGCCAGCTCGTTTGAGAACCGCTGCGATTTTAGTCGGAGCATCCGCAGCTATTTTAGCAAACGCGATGATCACCTGGTCGAACCTTACTTATTGGCGCAATGGGGTAGAGGTTTATAAACACGCCCTAAGATCGACTAACGGGCATTACGGCGTCTACTATCTTCTTGCCGATGCGTTTTTCGAAACAGGCAAGAAAACTGAGGCTGTGCAGCAACTGAACCAAGCCATTAAGGCGAATCCTCGGTTCGCGGAAGCGTATGTGAGCCTGGGTACTATTGCTGCCAGTGAAGGAAAGTTAGATCGAGCCGCTAGTTTCTATCGAAAGGCACTGCATATGAACCCGAACCTGGTTTCGGCACGTACTAATCTTGGGTTGATGTTGCTTCAACAGCACCGAATCCACGAGGCTATCGAGTTATTACGTGAGGCAGTTCGTGTTGACCGGCATCCCGCGCAACCGCATTACGTAATGGGCGCTGCTTATGACAAACTAGGTGATATTGAAAAAGCCCTCAAACACTACAAGACTGCGGTTCGAATCGACCCAGACCTACCGGATGCTAGGGTCGCACTTGCAACCGCGTTGATTCGACAGGGCGAGCTCGACGCGGCGCAAAATCATCTTCAGGAAGCAGTGTGGCTGAAGCCAGACATGCCAGAAGCGCATTTCTACTTAGGCTATACGTTTAGAGCTTCAAACGAGCCATTGCTCGCAATCCCGCACTATCGCGCTGCTATTCGGCTAAAACCTAGCTGGCCACTGCCCTACTTCTGGCTTGCGGAAGCGCTGTATCGAACCGGAAACTACACAGCAGCTTGGCGCGAGCTAAATAGATCAATAAAGCTAGGCTACAAACCTGACCCAGAGTTTGTGCAAGCTCTTTCACAAAAAATGTCGGACCCTGGCACACACTAGGTGAATTACTATGACGAAGAGCTATCTTTTCACGAAACAGGGAGTGCAAGAAAACTTCAATCTAGATGATTGGAACTCTATTGCCGAAAATGAATGCAGACTGCTATGGGTCGATGTTAGGTCGGCGTCGCCAGAAGAAGTGAACGACCTAGCTAGGCGATTTGGATTTCATCCGGTTGCAGTGCAATCCTGTCTCGATCGTTACCACAGACCGCACCTTTACGAATTCGCCGACCACTTTTATGTAAACCTCACTGTCGTGGGTCGCAGTCGGCGAAATAACCATGGTCTTAGACCTTCTGAACTCCACCTGTTCGCTGGACGCGATTTTATAGTTACGATCTCGCTGGAAAAGGACAACGAACCGGTGGACCGAGCGTTAGCCGTTTATCTCGGCGGGTCTAGTGTTTGCAGCCGGGGTCCTATGTACGCTGTTTACCTGCTGACACAGGACCTTGTTGAGACCTATTTTCCGCTTGTCGAGTCGCTCGACGACGAGGCCGACAAGCTTGAAAACCGAATGCTGGACAATGCCGACAAGAAAGCACTTGCACAGCTTTTCGCGCTTAAGCGCCGCGGCTTCGAGCTGCGCAAACTATTGGGTCCTCAGCGCGATATACTGACCGAACTCTCAAGGCGCGACTTTTTGTTCATCGAAGGGGAGCACCGTGTCTACTTTCAAGATGTGTACAATCGGATGATTCGCATCTTCGATATGATGGACACTATACGCGAGATATTGAGCGGAAGTCTGGACATATACCTTTCTACCGTGTCGAATCGTCTCAACGAAGTAATGAAGGTCCTCACTGTAGTAGCAACAGTACTAATGACGCTATCTTTCATAACCGGATTCTACGGTATGAACTTTGTTCACCTACCATGGCTACAGTCGCCGAACGCATTTAGAAATATGTGTGTGTTTATGACGGTGCTGACTGCCGGCATGCTGTGGTGGTTCCAACGTAAGGGATGGCTGTAAAAACTAACAGTTATTACTTCCTAAGATCACGCATATACGTTTGCCCGATTGAGTCGGCATTCGATGCAAGCCAGTCGCTAAGGCGAGTTGGACATGTGGGGGGACCATTCGACACAAGCAAGTTAGCTGATAGACTTGCAATTTCATCGCGAGTGAGAATGACATCGCGCAGAATTAAACCTATTAGCCCGGTTGCAATCAGGGCCAAATTCGGTGGCGCGTGAATAACACGAGTGTGGCTTCCGACAGTTCGCCGTATCAGCGCGACAAGCTCGTTAAGCGTAAAAACTTCTGGTCCGACAGCGTCCATAACAACGTTCTCGGAACTAGACGCCAACGCGACCGCAAGTTTGGCTAGGTCGTCGACGTAAACCGGCTGAAGACTGTAATCTCCGGAGCCTGGAATCGCGAACACCGGAAACCTCCGTAGAAACCAGGCAATGTTGTTGATGAGCACACCGCTGTCGCCAAATATTACTGCCGGCCTCAGTATCGCATAGCTAAGTCCGGAGTCTCTAATAACCTCTTCCACCACCGCTTTGCCACGGTAATACGAAAAAGGCGAGTCGGCAGACGGATTTAAAACACTGATATGAACGATTCGCCTAACCCCAGCCGAGACAGCGGCTTCGACAAGCGCCTTCGAGTTCTCGATAGCTTTTTCGAAGGTCATTGCGCCACGTTCCAGGCGAATCCAATAGGTATTGAATAGAGTCGATACTCCTTCAAGGCTTTGAGTAATCCGGTCGGGTGAGTCGAAGGCGAAGGGCATAGAGCGAACCACGTCGCCCAATCCGGTTGGGCGATCAGGGTGACCCGTGAGGTTGATCACGTTCCTACCGGAATCGAGTAGGCGTCTAGCTATGTAACGCCCTGTAAACCCACCTACTCCAGTAACGGCGTCGACTTCGTCGCTGCCAAGCTTTGTTGACATCTTGCAAACTGGTTATTTAGAAATGGGCCGAAAACCTGCCTTTGGCCCGCATATACAGTAATAAATAAAACTGTCTGATGCAGAGCGTAGCCTGAAGCACCTCGCGCCATAGGCTGAGGTAGTTTGACAAGGACGGTTTGTGGTATAATAAAGTAGCTTATTGATTAACGTGCTTACGAGTTGACGTGGCTGGAACCGGAACATTCAAGAATTCACCGGAATATGCTGAGATGATAGCGGATGTTTTTGTTGAGGCAGTTCGCAAAGCGACAACGTCCGCTATGTGCTGTGAATATGGCGAGGAAGAAATAACTCCCTCGCTGATGCAATGTATGCAATACGTGTTCCTTCGGGGGCCGTCACCGATGCGCGCAATAGCCTCCGGACTTGACGTTAGTCTCTCTGCTGTCAGCCAGCTTGTGGACAGGTTGGTTAGAAAAGGCTTAATGACCAGACATGAGAATCAATTCGACAGGAGGTTAGCTGAGGTAGACCTAACAGAAAACGGTAGGTCTCTAGTGCGCGAAATGCGTAAGCGTAGGCTCGCGTGGTTTGAGTCCATAGCATGCGAGATGCCCGCCGAGAAAAGGCGAGCATTCCTCGAAGGAATAGAGAGTTTCGTGAGAATCGCGCTGGCGAAGGAAGGTGACGTTGAACGCGCCTGCGCCCGGTGTGGAATGGAGCATACGCCGCAGTGCGTGATTAATGAGGTGAAGGCCGAAAAAAGCAAAGGCCGACAGGAGACTGCACAATGAATCAGGGATACTCAACGAAAGTGATGGAACACTTTGCCAACCCGCGAAACGTGGGCGAGATACCTGACGCAGATGGAATAGGCAAGGTAGGCAACCCAGTTTGCGGGGATATTATGAACATGTACATCAAGGTCAAGGACAACATTATTACCGATGTTAAGTTCAAGACCTTTGGTTGCGGTGCTGCCATTGCAACGTCAAGCATAGCAACTGAGATGATAAAGGGTAAGACAATAGACGAGGCGCTGAAACTTACAAACGAGGCGGTGGCTGAGGCACTCGGCGGTTTGCCTAAGGTAAAGATGCATTGTTCCTGTCTCTTATACACATCT
>JAOAGX010000048.1 GCA_026415535.1 Armatimonadota bacterium
TGCTTGCAGAACAGGCTGTTCGCAGCGCAATTGACGACTATTTGAGGAAGACTACAGGCAAGGGACTTGATCTCAAATCCGACGAAGAACTTCACGAGCATGAACTGGCGGAAGCGTAAAATCCGTGCGGCAAAAGCGCGAATAACAGAAAAGGAGCAAATAAATTGACTGAACAAACAAAAGACGACCTTCGTGAACGAGTCAAGGCGGCGCTCGATATGGTCCGGCCGGGCCTTCAAGCAGACGGTGGGGATGTCGAGTTGGTAGATGTTGTTGACGGCGTAGTAAAGGTTAGGCTGAAAGGAGCTTGTCACGGCTGCCCTATGGCAGCAATGACCCTTCAGATGGGAATAGAACGAATTCTAAAAAAGGAAGTCCCCGAAGTCCAAGCTGTCGAAAATGTGACGGATTAGCAGGGGAAAGAAAGCGTGTTTTCGGTTAACCAAATACACAAGGACGCCCCCGAGCAGAAGGGGCGTCCTTCCGCGTCTTGAGATCTTCAAGCCGGGCTGAAACCTACCCCGAAGAATCCTGGCCCTGACGCGACCGGGCAGACTTTCGGAGGTCCGTCTTCGAGCGTTCCTGCGCCGGCTGCTCGCGCAAGATCGCATCAAGCGTCGCAAGTATCCGTTGTTCGGCCTGCGCCGCCAGCCGCGCGTAATGAAATGTGCTCTTGTAGCTCATCCGGACTCCTCCAAATTGTTTGAGCGGCAAACAAGTGATGTAGTTTATTGACTCATAGAAGGTTTTCCACGCAAAACACCTGGGTTATCCCCGTAATTATGCTGGTTCTGAGGAGCGAAGGGCAAAGGCTGCAGGTTGAAAGGCAAGAGTCAAGAGTTTTGCAACGTGATGTAGCGAACCCGAACTCTCTACCGCGACGCGACTGACTGAATTTGAATCGACCAAAACACTATGTCGATGTCGGGATCGGTCGGAGTAGCAGTGTCCGTGTCTTGACCCGTGTAGAGTCGGTCGAGAGTGGTATCTATGGTAACGTAATCCTGACCACTTGGTCCTAGGCCGTCGAACTGACGGTTGGGATAGAGCTGATAGGGATTGACGGCAAGTTCATTTGTGGTGATGATATTGATGTCGAGTTGCCTGATCTTTTCTGCCGGGATGGAGTTTGTGGCAATCTGGCTGAAATCAATGATAAATCGCAGCGTACTACCACCCTCAAGAAGCTCGTACCGGACCGGCGGCTGAGGATTGGTGTATTGTAACAGGAAAGTGCCGGGCACAAAGGAATATATATAACCACCCGGATTGGCAGCACTGTATTCCAAGAACGAGGTCACTCCGATGCTTTTTTCGGCATCGCGAGAAGTAACCCAGCCATTACCCCCGTAAGGGGGATAGGCAACCGCCCAGGGACCTGTGTATTGGTCGTTGTCATTGTCAATCGCGATGAAATAGTAGTGTCGGATGGTCGGGTCGGCGTCGTACACAGGAGTAATACGCCCCCGAACCTTAATTGTAACGACTAGTTGCTTGCCGGTGGTTGGAGCAGTCTCGGGAAACCTAGCACATCCAGCAAGCGTAGATAAGACGATTGCAATCGCGATGATTAAACGAATTCCACTCATAGGCTTGCGGGTCAATTATAACTCAGCGTGTGGCAAAACACACTACACTTGCTCAACCGACTGCAGCACTAAACCGACAGATTGCGAGATGTCAATCAACAAGTCACCTTTGACCAACGCGACGTTGAAGCGCACTCTACCCGTAAAGATGTCACTTGCTGTTGCTTCCGGTATGATATTGGCGATCTCGATGCCCAAACCAGGATGGTGGCCAGCAGCATGGATCGGGCTCGTGCCGTTACTGATCGCACTCAGGAGTACTCGGGCAAAAGATGCTGCCATATGCGGATTGGCGGCCGGATTGGTCTACTATGGCGCCATCTGTTTCTGGCTTACCATCTTTGGATACCTGCCCTGGTTCCTAGTTGCGCTGAAGGAAGCGTTGTGGTTCATGTTGTTCGCGATTGCAGCCGCCAAGACGCTGCAACACAATACTGGATGGCCGGAATACCTAACTGTTTCATCTTTGTGGACGTTGTTTCAGTGGACCCGGGTATTGGGACCACTTGGATTCACGTGGGGAAGCCTGGCTCACACACAAGCTAATACGTTGCCGGTGATCCAATTGGCTTCAATTACTGGGCCTTGGGGAATAGACTTTCTTGTCTGCATGGTAAATGTCGCGTTCGCTCGCCTAATCACAGACCTTTTTGGAAAGGACAGTAGTAAAGCACAAGCCATACCTACTAGCAGTAGGACGCAAGGAGGAGGCACAAGGTACGTCTTTGCTCTAGCGTCGCTTATTATTACCGCTGCGGTATGGGTTGGAGGCCACATGGCGCTTCGGTGTTTCGTCGCCAGCGACGGTGTCAAGGTCGCGATCATACAAGGATCACTTCCCCACGAGGTTAATCCAGGAATGGAATATGTAGCAGACGCGTTCGCCGCCTATGCACAAATGAGCCGTCTGGCCGCCAAGCTTAAGCCCGACTTTGTCATCTGGCCGGAAACCACCATCGTTGACGAGATCACCGACCTACAGTGGGAACCACAGCTTTCCAAACTGGCGCGTGAGACCCGCGCAAACTACGTGATAGGTGGCTATGATGCATCGGACGATCCGGACGGACGCAACTACAATGCCGCTCACCTATACGACCGTTCCGGCCGCAAAATCGGGGTGTACCGTAAGGTTCACCTGGTTCCTTACGGGGAGTACGTCCCATTTCGCGAACAAATGCCTTGGCTCGAACGCTACAACATTAGGGACGTGGATGTCTTGCCAGGCAAGCGGCACAACCTGATCAAAACCGAGATTGGCAAGATCGGTATCTCTATCTGCTTCGAATCACTTTTCCCAGCTGTATCGGCACAGGAGACTCGGAACGGAGCACGCGCGCTTGTAATCATAACCAACGACGCATGGTTCAAGCGTACTCAAGCTGCTAGGCATCACTTGATGATGGCAAGACTTCGAGCTGTCGAGAACCGACGATACGTAGCGCGTGCCGCAGCTACAGGAATATCGGCGATAATAGACCCCTGCGGTCGGGTTTTAAAGGAGCTGCCAATCTATAGCCAAGGAATCCTAATAGGTTGCATCGCACCCCGAGAAGGTCTAACACCATATGCGAGGTTAGGGGATTGGTTCATAGTAGCTTGTGTGGTTGTCCTCGTCGCCGCGCACTTGCGTCGGCGCTCATAATAAGCGCTGAACGATACTTTCTTTGGCTTTTTCCACTTCTTCGCGGCGCAGGAGATCCAATATGTCGCTTTCGAGAAGCATGTCGAATATCCTCTCGCGATCCTTCTGTGACTTATATTTCGACTTGACCAGCTCTCGCAGTTCGCCTAGCAGATCAACAAGCAGGCTATATTCCGGCCCATAGCGTTCTTCCAGTTCCATCCTGATCCGGCGACTTAGCGCAGGACTTTTGCCGCACGTGGTTATTGCGATAATCAAATCACCTCTTCGGACCACGGCCGGAGCTATAAACGAGCATGAACTTGGATCGTCCACAACGTTTACTAGCGCACCGATCGACTTCGCGTCCCGCGCAACTGCCTCGTTTGTCGTGGGATCGTTGGTTGCGGCAAACACAAGCGTGCAGCCGGCGCAATCGCCTTGCTGGTAATCCCGTTCAATAAGCTCTACCGACTCAATCGACCTAAACTGGGGATGAAACGCGGAAGCAATCACGATCACGTGTGCCCCTGCTTCCAATAGAGATCGAGTCTTGCGAAGCGCAACCTCGCCGCCTCCCACGACCAGACACTTTCGACCGGTAATATCGATGGCTATGGTATAGTAGCTCATGTCACTCGCTCTGGCGTGAAAGGTCTATCTGATCAGCATAGATTTCGTTCCCGTATAGCTTTCCACGAACGACTACACCCTGAGCACGATCGAATCCAGCTGGCTTAAGTCCTTTGTACCGAACCCAAAGCGTATCTCCCACAGTATCACGGAGTTGAAAGAGGAGTTCGTCTGTGGTGTCGTCATATCGCGCCTGACCTGCCACTATCGCCCCTTCGAACCGAATCGGCCGATCGCCGAATGACCTCGCCTCTGAAACAAGCGTCACATAAGGGGTCTGCACTTCGATTAGGCGCAACATACCCAGCACAGCAAACCCCGCGATCACCAGCGCAGCCAGAATGTAAATCGACTTGTTCAATGGAAAGACCTATTTACGTTGCACGGTTTGCCTTCTCAATTTTGACCGCGCACACCTTCAGTTCAGGTATCTTGGCTACTGGATCGAGCGCGGCTATTGTAAGACGGTTTGCCGGGGCCTCGCGGTAATGAAAAGCAAGAAACGCAGTTCCTGAAGCGACACGTTCCGTTACCTTGGCGCCTATTTCAATTGAACCTCGCCGAGAGCTTACTTTTACGAAGTCGCCGTCTTGTACACCCAGCCGATTTGCGTCACTAGGATTGATCTCTATTACACCTACTGATACCAGGCAATCCAACACTTCGGATCTGCGTGACATCGTCCCGGTATGGTAGTGCTCCAGGATACGACCGGTGGAAAGCACGAATGGATATTCTTCGTCGGGAAGTTCCTTGGGCGGTATGAACTCGACCGGATGGAACTTGCCGAGTCCTCTGGTGAATTTGCCCACGTGTAGGATTGGCGTGCCAGGATGGTCCGGCGATGGACAAGGCCACTGTTTGCCCGTAGATTCACCTGACACAAACACGCCGCCGTATTGAGGAATCAGCAAAGCCATTTCCTTTTGTATGGCGGTAATTTCGTCCTTGTCCTCCCTAGAAGAAAGAGGGATTAGCCCAGGATAGCCCATTCTATTGGCAACTTCCAAGAGTATGTCAGAATCGAGCCAGGCCTCTCCCGGCGGATCGACTGCCTTTCGCACCTGCTGGACCCGTCGTTCGGTATTGGTAAACGTGCCGTTTTTTTCAGCCCAAGCGGTACCCGGTAAAACGACATCGGCCAACTGTGCCGTCTCTGTAAGGAAAATGTCCTGCACAACCAAGAAATCGAGCTTTTTCAAAGCGCTTTCTACATGATTGCTGTCCGGATCGCTCAGGACAGGGTTTTCTCCCATTACATACATTGCCCTGAGCTTACCTTCATCAGCGGCGTCGATCATCTCGACGACGGTAAGTCCGGGCCGATCAGATAACTCCACACTCCAGGCAGCCTCGAACCTAGCTCGTGCCTCGGCGTTGTCGACTCTTTGGTACCCCGGAAGCAAATCCGGAAGCGCGCCGACGTCACAAGCGCCTTGTACATTGTTTTGGCCCCGGAGCGGGTTGACTCCGGATCCCGGCTTACCGATGTTACCGGTTATCATGGCGAGGTTGGCAAGCGCGAAGACGTTGTCGGTGCCAGTGGTGTGTTGTGTAATACCCATGGAATAAACGATGGAAGCACCATCAGCCTTGGCATAAGCACGCGCAGCTCGGGTGATATCATCTGCTGGAACACCAGTTATCTTCTCAGCTATTTCCGGGGTATAAGGTTCGACAGCAGCTCGAAATTCTTCGAATCCTTCAGTCCTTTGCTCTATGAACTCACGATTCTCCAAACCTTCGCTTAAAATCACTTGCGCCATCGCATTGAGCAGCGCTACATCCGTTCCGTGTTTCTGCCGAAGCCACAAGTCAGCGTACTCTGTCAGCTCAATTGCTGTCTCTTATACACATCT
>JAOAGX010000049.1 GCA_026415535.1 Armatimonadota bacterium
CCTCCATAGTTTGTCCGAGGAGCGGCATCAGCATCTTTGTTGCCATATTCGTGCCTCCTACAACCGATAGCCATTACTCTGTGCGCACCCAAGTTTCCTTCCGAGCTTGCTGATTGTGACTACTAATCCGTATAATACCCGTGAGAGCCTATCATATCGGGACAGCGTTGACAATATGGGACTTAGCATAGCACAGAAGATAATCAAAGAACACTTAGTCGAAGGAAAGATGATTCCGGGCGAGGAGATTGCCATTCGGATCGACCAGACTCTCACCCAAGACGCAACTGGTACAATGGCATACCTGCAGTTTGAAGCAATGGGTGTGCCAAGAGTGCGCACAAAGCGCTCTGTGAGCTACGTCGATCACAACACGCTCCAAACCGGCTTCGAAAACGCGGATGATCACGCATATTTGCAGAGCGTAGCCGCAAAGTACGGCATCTATTTCTCCCGGCCCGGAAACGGCATTTGCCACCAGGTGCACCTTGAGCGGTTCGACGTACCTGGTGAGACGCTCCTCGGATCCGACAGCCATACCCCAACCGCTGGCGGACTTGGAATGCTGGGGATCGGCTCGGGAGGTCTCGACGTTGCTGCTGCGATGGCCGGTGAACCGTTTTATATGCCGATGCCAAGAATTTGCCTTGTCCGACTTACAGGAAAACTCCAGCCCTGGGTATCCGCAAAAGACGTCATCCTTTATGTCTTGTCCATTCTGTCTGTTAAAGGCGGAGTCGGCAAAATAATCGAGTATGGGGGCGAAGGCGTTGCGTCACTTTCCGCTACCGATCGCGCGACAATTGCCAACATGGGCGCGGAGCTTGGGGCGACAAGCTCGATATTTCCTAGCGACGAGGTAACTCGGAAATTCATGGCCGCCCAGGGACGTGAACACGAATGGCTAGAGCTCTCTGCCGATCTCGACGCCGAATATGATCAAGTTATCGAAATAAACTTGGATGCACTTGAACCCATGATCGCCCGGCCACATATGCCGGACAACGTGTGCAAAGTTTCTGAAGTTGAAGGCGTAAAGGTTGACCAAGTAGCTATTGGGAGCTGTACGAACTCGTCGCTGAGGGATTTAATGGTCGTGGCAGGGGTCTTAAAAGGTAGAACGGTGCACCCTTCGGTTAGTCTGGTAATATCTCCTGGCTCCAGGCAGGTCTTCGAGATGATCGCCCGAAATGGCGCACTCGCCGATTTGATCTCATCTGGAGCACGTATACTGGAATCTGCATGTGGACCGTGCATTGGAATGGGACAAGCTCCGAAGACCAACGCCGTATCAATAAGAACGTTTAACCGAAACTTCGAAGGACGGAGTGGCACAAAGTCGGCTCAGGTTTATCTTGCAGGGCCTGAGGTGGCGGTCGCAGCGGCGATATTTGGCGAGATTACCGACCCTCGCAAACTCGGCGATCCGCCAGTGTTTGACATACCCGAAAAATACCTTGTCGATGATCGGATGATAATTCCGCCGAGCAAAGACCCGGACTCGGTGGAGATCATTCGAGGGCCTAATATCAAGCCGCTGCCCGAAACCGAACCACTTGCAGAAACGCTTTCGGGAAAGATCCTATTAAAGGTCGGCGACAACATTACAACAGATGACATTATGCCAGCCGGCGCAAATATATTGCCGTTGCGTTCAAACATCCCGGCAATCTCGGAATATGTGTTTTCACGAATCGACCCTGATTTTGCAAAGCGTGCTAGAGAATGCGGCGGCGGGTTTGTCCTGGGAGGCGAGAATTATGGGCAAGGATCATCCCGCGAGCACGCTGCGCTTGCGCCGATGTATCTCGGGATCAAGGCTGTGATAGCAAAGTCGTTTGCCCGCATCCACAGGCAGAACCTGATCAATTTCGGCATACTGCCTCTGATCCTATCCGACCCAGCCGACTACGAGCGCCTGAAACAACTTGATGAGATCGAAATCCCCGGTGTTGCCGGGGCACTGCGGCAGGGGAAGCCGACTGTAGAACTTCACACCGGAACCGAACCGACAATCCTGCTCACACACAATCTCTCGCAGAGGGAACGCGAGGTTGTGCTTGCTGGAGGACGGTTAAACTACATTAAGCATCGCGCGTCCAATGACAATTAGCAAGATCACGTAGTGAATTACGTGTGCCCCAAATGCCAACAGTTTAACATTTGCTGGTACGAATTTCGTCCGGGGTATGAAACGCCCCGGACGATAAAGCGCTTCGGCAATCTTATAGGAAAACGCAAGCAGAGTAGCGCATTACATTTTGTCTAAGGATATATTTGTTCCCCTTCCTCGTCGTACAAGGTGATTGCTTCAAGAGGACAAGCCTCCGCTGCGGTGAGGATGGTCTCGTCATCAGCACCCTCGGGGTTGACAACTGTTGATTTTCCCTCGGAATCTATCTCGAAAACGTCTGGCGCAGCTCCAACACATGCACCGATTCCCTGGCATTTGTTTCTGTCAACAACGATTCGGTAGCTCACTCGTTTTTTACCTCCGGATTCATTTTTGCCGTATCCTGATCAGGCCGGGGGAAATGCTCCCGGCACATAGGCGTAAGCCAATCGGACACGTAGGATAGTGTTCGACAATTGTTTCGTGGTATCCTATACCCTAAATCGGCTCAGCATTAACTAAACGGAGGACACTCCAATGAAACCATGTAGAGTCGTGGTTGCTTGTGCTTTGGGAATCGCGATATCGAGCATCTGCTCGGCAGTGGAGTTGAGATCCGGAAGCGTGATAATAGTTCCCAAGCGGCAGATCGTGAAAGAAGACGTGCTCGCCGGCGCAAAAAATGTAACGATCGAGCCCGAAGTCAAAGGCGACGTTGCGGCAGCCGGACAAAGCGTAACTGTCTCCGGACCGGTTCGCAACTCAGCGATGTTGCTCGGGCAAGGAGTAGATTTGATTGGAACAGTAGGAAATGATGCATGGCTCGCAGGACAGAACGTTAAGATTGGCTCCACGATAGCCGACAACGCCTACGTAGCAGGGGCAAACGTAACGTTGACGAAAGACGGATCCGTCGGAAGGGATCTGCTTGTCGGCGGCGGCG
This sequence comes from Armatimonadota bacterium, assembly GCA_026415535.1. GTDB lineage: Bacteria > Armatimonadota > UBA5829 > UBA5829 > UBA5829 > CALJES01. The sequence goes on from JAOAGX010000049.1 coordinate 3,057, forward strand.
ATGTCTTGATACATGGAACAGTCGGTCGCGACTTGCGCGTTGCGGCCGACGAGCTGATTATTGGAGGCGTTGTAACAGGCAACGTCTACGCACAGGCACAGACCGTCAGATTGCTGGAGACGGCGCTAGTGAAAGGAAACTTGTGGTATGAAAGTCCCTATAGACTGATGATTGCCCCGGGCGCTAAGGTAATGGGCAAGATAGAACATAGGCTGCCGCCGAAAGAAAAGGTAAAGCCGGTTTTCTGGTCCCACTTCGCATGGTGGATGGGAAAACTGATAGCCGCGGTCATTTTTGGAGCAACTATCTTGGCCGTTTTTCCGAATAGAAGCAGTGAGGCTGCGGCAGCGCTGCGACGCTCATTCTGGTTCTGCCTGGGCATCGGGTTGGTAGTTGCAATTGTTACACCTACCGCGATAGCAATCGGACTTATGACGCTGGTTGGCATACCGCTGGCAGTCGCGGTCTTGTTCGCTTATATAACCGCGCTCTACGCAGCAGGAATATTCGCCTCGCTCGCACTGGGAACTTGGATATTGGGGCGCGGCCGAACTGCACTCCCCAAAACCATCGGTTCCATGATACTAGGGGCCATTATATTTGGGATCGTATTCCTGATACCTGTCGCAGGATGGCTCGCCAAGCTGGTAGTGACGATCTCGGGGTTGGGAGCATTTTGCGTAAGCTGGTGGAGGAGTCGGATGCCCAGCGCTGTAGATGTCAATGTCTGAGTTTTGAAGCGTCCGATCGGATATGTGCACAGCAAAGGGGCGGGGCACAAAGCCGGCGACTACGCACGTTCAGGTAAAGCCGGCACAAGGCCGACGGTTAATCAGCGCCACAAATATGATTGGCCGGAGCTTTGCGCTCCGGCCAATCTTCTCCTTCTTCCCTTCTTCCCTCTCGAACCTACCGGGACTTGCGTCTCCCAAAAACAAACAAACCGGCCAAGCAACCTGCCACTGCCGCCATCGATGACGGCTCGGGAATTAGCGGTTTCTTGTAGAGGTAAAACCCGCCGTCCCCGTTATCCTCGTTAAAGTCGGAATATACCTTCAGAACGTCGTAAAACTCCTCTCCGTACCCAACAACCGGTGGGTTAGGTTTTCCGGGCTCGGGGTAGAAGTTGCAGTGCATCTCGTGCATGTCAACCCACCAGTCCTCAGGCTCGTAGGAGTACATATTGTAGAACGTGGGATCGCGATTCTGATCGGGGTCGGGGCTTAGATTGGCAGTCCACATATGAAAGCCGCCCCAGTTGTAAGCGGTTCGATTGAGAACGTATTGGTCGACACGAACTAAATGCCATATGTCGTAATCAAATCCAGAACCGCCATAGAAATTGCCTGCAAACGTGAACTGGATAGGCACCAAACTATTCATCACCACGTAGATCTCGCCTTGCCAGCAGTACTGCGGTTCAAGACTCCACGGATCGCCGGTGTACTCCGGATTGGGATCACAAGTCAGAGTCACGCTGTGGGAGCCAACCGCATCGGTCCAACTTACGGTCACTCCTGCAGATGCACCGGCTTGAGCAACCACCGTTGCCACTAATAAAACCAACGCGTATTTAGTCATCTCCTATGACACCCTCCTCTCGCGTGACTCGCCCTCCAGAAGCTGAACGCCTTTGGTTACGGAACTCGAGACTTGGATTCCTTTCCCCCTAATTCTATTTTTTTCTCGCTCTACGAATCGCGCCGAACCCCATCGCGCCAATTCCCGCCAGTAAAGTCATTATCGAAGCCGGCTCGGGAATAGGATACCATGTGGTGGGGTACTGTGTGACCCTAACTTGCCCTTGAACTGCCACGTCGTAAGTAAATTCGACGTAGAGGCTCTGGCCCGGGTGGATCGCTTGCGGGTTGTTGGGGTCACCGGTCGTTGTGACGTGCGCAAAGAACCCCATCGCACCCTGCAAGTCTTCTATGGTCCACCACAAACTCGGATTCCCAGAATGAGCTGTGTCGTAGACCTTTATCCCGCGAAGGTTATATGCGTTTACGATTGTCATGTGCCAGTCGGTCCAGGTGTCCTGGGTATTATTGACAATCGTCTGGCGGATGCGCGGGTCGCCTTCAGGCGAGACCGGATGGATTTCAAGCAGGTCGTCGCCGTTAAGAGCATACTCCCACTGTAAATCGACATCGGCGACACAGATATCTCCTTCGTACTCCCACTTGTCCCCATCTATGACAATGGTGTACACTCCGCCGAGAACGGGGGAGCATGCCAGTAGGAGCGCAAGCAAAAGAAAGCAGGTCTTGGTCATCATCTCTTCTCCTTCTCAAAAAGTGGCAGATTGCCGCACTTTGGCGCGGTCTATTTGCGGGCCGGAATTCCGACTGCCGTATTGTATCCCAGGACTTGACTCTAGTCAAGAGGATTTCAAAAAATATTTCCAAAATCAGGTAATATTGCTAGGTAGTCTAATAGTACCCCCAACGAGGTGAAACCAATGAACTCGGATGTTCCAAGGCTTCCTTACCCCCGCAAGAATTCGCGAGGGATTCTTCGCTTACGCTCAGAATGACGTCCTTTTGTCATCCTGAGCGAAGCGAAGGATCTCAACGCAACGTCTTCGTTCAACAAAACGCCGAGATTCTTCGCTTACGCTCAGAATGACGACAAAGACGAAGAACACGACAACGAGATTCTTCGCTACGCTCAGAATGACGTGTTGCGATGCCGGGATTGATGCTGGATTTTTCGCTTACGTTCAGAATGACGTCCTTTTGTCATCCTGAGCGAAGCGAAGGATCTCAACGCAACGTCTTCGTTCAACAAAACGCCGAGAGATTCTTCGCTGCGCTCAGAATGACGACAAAGACGAAGAACACGACAACGAGATTCTTCGCTGCGCTCAGAATGACGTGTTATGACGCCGGATTGATGCCAAATTCTTCGCTTGCGCTCAGAGTGACGTCCTTTTGTCATCCTGAGCGAAGCGAAGGATCTCAACGAGACGTCTTCGTTCAACAAAACGCCGAGATTCTTCGCTTACGCTCAGAATGACGACAGAAACGAAGAACGCGACAACGAGATTCTTCGCTGCGCTCAGAATGACGTGTTATGATGATGCCAAATTCTTCGCTTGCGCTCAGAATGACGTCCTTTTGTCATCCTGAGCGAAGCGAAGGATCTCAACGCAACGTATTCGTTCAACAAAACGCCGAGAGATTCTTCGCTACGCTCAGAATGACGTGTTATGATGCCGGGATTCTTCGCTGCGCTCAGAATGACATGTTATGACGCCGGATTCTTCGCTGCGTTCAGAATGACAAGGCAGTTGTTCACAATGGCGAAATAGCCGCTCAGAACCACAAAACAGTCCCAAGCAGGTGCGATGACATTCCTACCGGCAGCCTAAATCTCTGATATCTTATCCAGGGCAATCGGTGTCAGCGAGCAGTCAGGCCTTGGTATTCACCCGGAACGGCCGCATATGGACATCATTCCTGCGACGGGGCTGCAGCTTCTTCCTGGAACTGTGGCGGGCACTTGGGCAGTTCGAATATGAACTTCGATCCCTTGCCGACCTCGCTCTCAACCCATATTCTGCCGCCGTGTGCTTCTACGAGGTGCTTAACAAGATACAGCCCAATGCCGGTGCCGCCGACTTTCCTCGTGTCGCGGTTATCGACTCGATGAAAGCGGTCAAAAATTTTGTTCAGGTGTTCTTTGGGGATTCCTATACCCTCGTCGGCGACCATAAGTTGCACCTTGCCGTCGAGAGGCTTGCCTGCGACTGTAATCGTGCCGCCGTCGGGAGAGTATTTGACAGCGTTGTTGGTGAGGTTGGTGAGTATTTGATCGACCTTGTCGGTATCGGCGACAATCACGGGCAGATTCGGGTCGAGTTCAATCTTAAACTCGTGCCTGTTGGTGTATGACTTTTGTGCTGCAACTACCTTTTCGATCAAGTCCGGAAGGTTGACGGGCTGAGGATTGAGGTCCAGCGCGCGGCCTGCCTCGATCCGCGATACGTTCAACAGGTCGCTGATAAGCCTTGTGAGACGGTCGCATTCCTGATCGATAATTGTGTAGAACTCTCGTACGGTCTCCTTGTCGTAGAAACCTTCAGTGTCCTGGAGTAGGGTTGAGATGAACCCCTTAATCGAGGTAAGAGGTGTGCGCAGTTCGTGAGAAACAGTCGATACGAACGCCGTCTTCATTCGCTCGATTGATCTGATCTCTGTGATATCGTTGAATATCGCTACGACCCCGATTGTGGACTGATCGTCGCCTCTAACCATCGCAGTCTGGACTTGGTAGATTCGCTCGGCGCCTTCCTCTTCGGCGTTTAGGTCAGGCAGGCTGATCTCTTCGGCCAGCTCGACGGCTTCATCCAGCGACCTTGTCAGCACTGACTTTACGGCTTCGTTAGGGATTATCTCCCTGTAGTCACCAGTGATTTTGGCATTTGGATCGAGGCCGAGCATCGAGCGAGCGGACGGATTGATCTGCATCAGACGTCCGTCGTTATGGACCATTATGATCCCGGCGTAAACGCTTTCGATAACGTGTTCGAGCTCTTCCTTTTCCTTGACGAAGGCCCGATACATCTGTGCCGCTGCGATGACGGCTGCTTGCTGCCGAGCAAACTGGGTAAGTATGCGAACGTCTTCTTGATCGAAAGCACGTCCGAGGCGCTGGTTGAAGACGTGTATTACACCTATGGCCTTGCGCTCGATAACTTCGTTTGTATCCGGGTCGCGTTTTTCGACAATAAGTGGCGCGCAAATGCCATTGCGTATCTTCAGCAGGGCAACGCTTTCCTTTATTGTACGGGGATCATTGATCGCGTCGTAGATGATAATTGGTTTTTGCTCCCGAAAGACTTCGCCGGAGACGCCTGCCGTTGCGTGGACGCGAAACAACCTGATCTCCTCATCGGTAAGACCTATTGCAGGCTTGGTTGCTTGAAGCTCGCCGGTATCCTCGTCGTAGAGCATGAAGACACACTTCTCGGCCTGCAGCATCGAGGCGATTCTGTAGACCATCTTCTTGAGGGTTTCTTCGACCTCGGTGGGGGTAGTTGGTCCTGCAGCTCGTGATTCGGCTTCTTTGAGTCGTTCTTCCAGTCGCCTACTCGCCTGCTCTAGAGCGGCGATGGCTATGTCTTTCTCTTGAATCTCCTTTTGGAGCCGCTCGATGGTTTCCTGGAGCGCCTTAACGTCGGATTCCAACTTTGCTACCTCTTCCGCTAGAGCTGGCCCGCCACGGTAAGAAAGAATGATGAGTCAACCGATACGGGGTGATGGGCATTCAAGAAAACAGTACTAATCCCGAGCTGGTTTCGGAAACATTAGTAAACCTTACGCGCCACACCGGATTATAACACGCCTTCCCGCGGGTGGTCAAACACCCGAAAACGCGCTTGTCGCAACAACCTAACTACCACGCAAGCTTAGACATATCAAGTACGTAATACAGCGGATAATCGCCTTTTGTATTAGGCACGTAGACCATAACCGCCATATATCGGCTGTTTGGCGACCATATGAGCCTGACGGCTTTCCGTTTGTCAAACTCGTCATTCGGATTCCCGAATCTGCCCACCACTACTCGCCGAAGGTCATTTGGGCGCACGGCTACGACAGTTTTGTCCTCCGCATAGGCAATAACACGTCCGTCAGGCGACCAAGCTACTGCATTAAGTTCACCACGAGCAATCTCGCGACCGCGGCTTGCTTTTCCTTTCGCTATTTGCAGACTGATAGAACGCTCAGGTTGTTCCTCAACCAGGATCGCACACCTTGATCCTGTCGGGTCGAAACTGTAGTCCACTATTCCTTCGCTCTGTCTAGTCGAAACCTCGCCGAGGTACTTTCCTGAAAGGTCGTATTCATCGGGACCCAAAGTTCTGAACCGAGTCCACTCAGCCATACGTACTGTAATTGTCTTTCGCTCCGGATCGTAGGAAAAGCCAATGACTTCCGAGAAGAACTCGCTCTTCTTGAGCAGTTTAGCGACTTCTCGCTCCTCGCCGCTATTGAGCCGTCTAAGAAGTATGCCTTTAGGTTGCCTTTTGAGGTAGAGGAACTCGTGATTCGACACAAAGTTTGGGGACATGCCTTCCGTGATGTATTCTAATTTTTTCTCCCCCACTTCCCACTTGAATATTTTGTCTCGCCTAGAGCCACGATCGAACACGGAGAATATGATTGAGCTTGAGTCTGGCGACCAAGAAAGAAACGGATCGGTCACTCCCATTGCTCTATAGGTTTCTTTCGGGAGAAGCTGCCACGCGGGAACGAGCTGGTCGGGAATACCCGAGCCCGTTGTTACTGAGATCCACACTCCGACCCCGACCGCCAATATCCCTAGGATTACTAGTATAACTCTGCTTTTCATTTCAATTTCCTTTACGGAGTTGCTGCGCTTCGACGCTGATTGATAGAACTTAACTAAGGCCGCTCACTACACTTCTCGTTGTTTGAGATAATCGCCGCCTTTCCTATCTCATTGATAATTAGCACTCCATTGACCCCGTTGTTCTCGGCTACTATCGCATGTTGGAGTCCCTTTCTTAGCGCTATGGAGGGTTCCGCGGTTGCAAAGGTACATCCTCTGATTTGCAGCTTGCCGTTGTGAACCTCTACAAGAGGTTTTGAGTTACCTTGCTTACCGCTCGACAGGTAGCAGTTAGAAAGCGACAAGTATCCCTTTCCGTGCGAGACCACATTTTGCACCGAAGGCCCCCAAAATGCGCAGTTTACCAGCCTTACCGAGCCATTCGACGTGTTCTCGATCACGACCGCGACTGGGTTGTCGCCGGCGAATGCGACGAGCTGCGCATTGGTTATCAGGAGTCCCATCGGCTGGATTGCTTCTACCACGATACAGCGCTGCGACAAGTCCGAGCCTATCCCGCAGAATTGCCCGTTGCATGCACCCGAGGCCGTTTTAATGAATCGGTATCCGATCTTGGCTGGGAAGACAAACGTGTTGGTGACGTATTCCCAATCGGTTCGGCCAAAAACGAACGCTTCAAGGTTGTCTATCATAAACTTGTTGACGATATCGGCATCACCGCCGACTTCTTTTGCCCACCACCAATGACCGTGGAGCTGGACGTTGTCGATGCGCCCGATGTCGGTGCAGCCGTCCACAAATATGCCACGCCTTAGGGTACAGCCGTAGACGCTTCTAATGCGATGCCTCACATTTGGTTCCGGCCCGATTTTGATCCCGTTATAGCTGTTGACTAGAGTGACGTTCTCAACGGTGTTGTCGAATCCCTGCAGGTGAAAAGTCCAGGGATATGGTCGGATATCCTTTACGGTCTGCTCCGGGTAGTAGATTACAAGCCCTGACCCCGAGCACGAGCTGCCCATCTCGAAAAGAGCCGGTGCGTCTTCGTTGTCACGTCCTCCGGTCGCGAGGATCACCGTTCCCACTAGCGGTTCGGAGTATTGCGGGGCTCCTGCTGTGCCTTTTATGTGGACTCCGGGCGGGACCTTTATGCTGCCTTTGACTAGGTATCTTCCTGCCGGGATATTGACCACTCCTCCGAGCTTTCCGGCTTCGTCACATGCTTTTTGTATCGCGGCAGTGTCGTCGGTGGCGCCATCTGCCCTGGCTCCAAACGCCTTGACATCGAAAAATCCGCTCATCTCATCGCCTCCGCGGCAAATACTGCTGAAAGCCGTCATCATCAAGCACGCGATGCTTGTCATTATACTGAGCCGTTTTATGGTCATTGACCCCTCCCTCATTAAATTGATCACAGCCGAGATTGTAGCGCGTAAGCAGGTTTGATACAAGGCCGATGACTAGAGGTTGTTTCGATAAGACTCGACCGCAAGCTGTTTCGGCATTTGTCGGCTAAGCAAGAGGAACCCAAAAACGCACTTATCGTAACAACAACGCGCTTGTCGCAACGACCTACTACGGCTTAAAAATCCGTTGTTTTATTAGTCGTTCTGGTCGCCAACCGTTACCATAAGCAACAACCGTTATTCTGATATCATTCGTCATTCTGCCATCACTTGTCATTCTGAGCGCAGCGAAGAATCTCGTTGTCGCGTTCTTCGTTTCTGTCGTCATTCTGAGCGTAAGCGAAGAATC
>JAOAGX010000050.1 GCA_026415535.1 Armatimonadota bacterium
CTGAACAGTTGGCCTGTAAACCCACGCCCTATATTGCCTGCTCCAAATTGAACTGCTTTTCGCATACCGAAGACAAGTATGATGAACCGAGCGCGAGATGTCAAGACGACGAATTCACATCTCGTGCCAAAGTACGAACCCGTACTAGTGCCTGTTTTTGATTTCTGACGCTCAGAAAAAAGATTAGAAATGTGAAACACTTTGCGGCACGTGGAACAAGCCTATTGGGTGCGCGGACAACAAACCCTTTCCAACGCTTAGCCAACCAACTTCGTAGGAGGTAGACGCAGGCAATGAGCAAATTTGTAGTGAGAAAGCGCAAGGGCGGCTTCACTCTGATTGAAATCATGATAGTCGTCCTAATCATCTCGGTCTTGCTAGCAATCGCTATCCCGAACTTCATGCGCGCAAGAGAGACATCGAGAGCCAAGAGCTGCTGCTCGAACCTGAGACAGATTGAGACGGCGAAAGAGCAGTGGGCTATGGATAACAAAGCCTCGGACGGTGACGACGTAACCGGTGATCTCTGGCCAGATTACATCAAGGACGAGCCACAGTGTCCATCGGGTGGGGACTACACAGTCAACCCAATCGGAACGAACGCCGAATGCAGCATCGGCGATCAGGGTGACTCCGAGGATTACAACGACCACGTTATTAGGTAGACCTGTTCAAGTCTGAAAGAATTGCCAATTGGCCCGGCTTGCGCCGGGCCTTTTTCGTTTGTACCCTCTTGCCTTTGCCTTGATAGTCCCTCGTTGACGATGCTATAATTGTGCAGCTATGAAATTGACTAGAGAAGACATCGAAAGTGTTGCCTATCTTTCGCGACTGGAGCTTTCCGAGGAAGAAAAAGACACGCTCACCGGTCACATCAACCGGCTTCTGGAAAACTTCGAGAAGCTGCAGGAACTGGATACATCAGAAGTCGAGCCGACCTCTCATGTAGTCCCGGTGTTCAACGTCTTTCGCAAGGACGAACCGCGGCCATCACTACCAGTCGAAGAAGTGATATCAAACGGGCCGCAGGTAGAAGATAATTGCTTCGTGGTACCTAGGGTGGTGGAGACATAGGAGTTGCTGGTTGAGCATGACGGATACGCGTCTGTGTGAAATGACCATACACGAGCTGCGCGATCTCTTGAAGGCTAAGCAAGTAAGCGCCGTGGAGATCGCGCGCAGTTTCATTGACCGGATCGAGGCTGTCGAAAGTCGAATAAAGGCGTTTGTAACGGTCACGCCGGAACTTGCCCTCGAACAGGCGGCCATCGTGGACGAGTCGATAGAGCGAGGAGATGACATAGGACCGCTTGCAGGGATTCCTGTGGCCATCAAGGACAACATGTGCACCCGGGGCACGCTCACCACGTGCTCCTCGAAGATCCTTTACAACTTCAAGCCGATATATGACGCCACCGTAGTGGATAAGCTTGTCCGAGCAGGTGCGGTAACCATCGGAAAGACTAACCTCGACGAGTTTGCAATGGGATCCTCCACGGAGAACTCGGGCTTCTTCGTAACGCACAACCCGTGGAACCTGGATACCGTTCCCGGTGGATCGAGTGGAGGATCGGCAGCGGCTGTTGCGGCTGACGAGTGCGCTTTTGCACTTGGTTCGGACACCGGTGGTTCGATCAGGCAGCCGGCCTCGTTCTGTGGGGTTGTAGGGATGAAGCCTACCTACGGCCGAGTGTCGCGATACGGACTAGTGGCGTTTGCAAGCTCGCTTGACCAGATAGGACCGCTAACCAAAGACGTAACCGACTGCGCAATAGTAATGAACGCAATCTGCGGGAAGGATCCTCTGGATTCTACTTCGCTCGACGTGCCTGTTCCCGACTTCATGAAGGCGCTGGTGAGCGATGTCAGAAACCTAAAAATAGGCGTTCCAAAAGAATTTTTTGGACATGGGACCGACCCCGAAGTCGAGTCGGCGGTTCGGGCAGCTATCGACCTTTTGGTCTCGCTCGGGGCAGAAGCGAAAGAGATCTCGATGCCGAGTGTTGACTACGGACTGCCGGTCTATTATATCATCGCACCTGCCGAGTGCAGCTCAAACCTGGCGAGATACGATGGCGTGCGATATGGGCACAGAACCGGAACCTCCACTAGTCCCATTTTTGCAAAAGGCGGAGTCTCATCCAATCTCCCGCTTACTAAGGGAGGAGTGGGAGGAGTAGTCTCCCTATACCAAAAAACACGCGAGGAAGGATTCGGCCCTGAAGTCAAACAACGAATAATGATAGGCACCTATGCCCTGTCAGCCGGATACTACGACGCCTACTATCTCAAAGCTCAAAAGGTCCGCACGCTGCTGCGGCGCGATTTCGAGAAGGCGTTCGAGGAATTCGACGTTCTGATCACACCCACGTCCCCGACCGTCGCATTCGCCATCGGCGAGAGAGTGGACGACCCATTCGCAATGAAACTCGCCGACATTTGCACAATCCCCGCCAACCTTGCCGGAATCCCTGGTATCTCGATTCCGTGTGGATTTAAAGATGGACTACCGATCGGCCTACAGATAATGGCGAAGGGATTGAATGAGGAAACCCTGATTCGCGTCGCCTATACGTACGAGCAGCATTCGGGGCATCACAAAGAAAAGCCCGGAATCTAATTGCGAAACCCCGAAAGCAGCAGGGCTGTTACACAGCCTAAGGCTTTCGCAGTCGAAAAGAAGAGATATGGTGGAATACGAACCTATCATAGGAATGGAGGTCCATGTCGAGCTGCAGACGCGGTCGAAGATGTTCTGCGGCTGCGAAGTGGCGTTCGGCGGAGAACCTAACACGAGATGCTGCCCAGTGTGTTTGGGACTGCCAGGCAGTTTGCCTGTAATTAACGAGCGGGCTGTCGAACTGATGGCGCGAGCCGCGCTAGCTCTTAACTGCACTATCGCCTCGCAGTGTGTGTTTCACCGCAAGAACTATTATTATCCCGATCTACCGAAGAACTATCAGATCAGTCAATATGACTACCCGCTAGGCGTAAATGGCTGGGTTGAAATCCTGGCCGGCGGAAAATCTAAGAAGATTGCAATACGTCGCGTGCATATGGAGGAAGATACCGGCAAGCTATTACACGTCGCCGGAAACAAAAGCTACATCGATTACAACCGCAGCGGCGTGCCTTTGATGGAGATCGTCACCCAGAACCCGCCGCCGGAAGGCCTCGACCAGATCGAATCCGCAGAAGAAGCCCGCGAATACCTCCAGAGACTCAGGCAGATTTTGTTATATCTGGGCGTGTCGGATGTCAAAATGGAAGAGGGCAGCATGCGATGCGAGCCCAACGTCTCCATCAGACCCAAAGGACAGACCGAGTTTGGGGTCAAAACCGAGATTAAAAACCTGAACTCGTTTAGGGCGGTCTACCTGGGAGTCGACTACGAACTAAAGCGTCAGGAGCGTGTGCTTCGCGAGGGCGGAACAATCGTGCAAGAAACCCGCCGATGGGATGACGAACGCGGAGTCACCGCTTCGATGCGGTCGAAGGAATTTGAGCAAGAGTATCGGTATTTCCCTGACCCGGACTTGGTTCCACTGAGGTTCACCAATGATTGGATCACCAAGCTCAAAGCCGATTTGCCCGAATTGCCGATTCCCAAGATGAAAAGGTTTATGTCGGACTACGGTATTTCCCTGTCGGACGCTGAGGTGCTCTGCGACACCCGCGAGATGGCTGACTTCTATGAGTCGTGCGCAAAGCTTGCAAAGGACCCCAAGGCCGTTGCCAATTGGCTCACGGGCGAGTTCCTGCGTTTGCTCAACGCGACCGGAACAACTGTGGCCGAAACTAAACTAACGCCTGCCAATATTGCTGCCCTTCTGGATCTGTTAGACTCGGGCACAATAAATCGCAATACCGCCAAGTCGGTGTTCGAAGAAATGTTTACGACCGGCAAAACGCCGTCCGAGATAGTCAAGGAAAAAGGTCTCGAGCAGGTCACCGACACCGCCGAGATCGAGGCTGTAGTGAATCGCGTCCTGGCAGCGAATTCGAACGAAGTCCGTCGGTACCGCTCCGGCGAGGTAAAGCTCAAGAGCTGGTTCGTCGGTCAAGTAATGCGAGAGACGAAGGGCAAAGCGAACCCAGCTTTGGTGAACGAGTTGTTGGAAAGGAATTTGGAAGAGTAGATAGTCGCGTTGATTGCGCATGGTTCGAACATAGGTCCAGTCGACAGAGAAACAATCAAAGCTAGCTCGAAAGGACGTAAACGCCGCACTTCTGTCTGAAACACAAGAGCCGAGCGTTTTGGACTGCATCAGCTTAGCTGCAATGCGGAAGCTTGGTATTAACACGCTCGTTGCATTCGGTATGTATTTATCGAGCAAGGTTTCCAAAACGCTGTTCAGATACATAGTAAAACCCTTTATCCGACTCCGTTGCTTTGGCAATGTGCGACTGAAAACAACCTTTCTATTTTCGGACTTTCACGATCATAAATCTACTTGTCTTCGCGCTTTCTTGATTAAGGAGATAGTCTTAGCATGCTCTTACCCGAACTGCGCAGACTAGTATGCGAGGTAAATCAGGCCCTGCCAAGGGAGCGTTTGGTGACTATGACCAGCGGCAATGCGAGCGGACGCGACCCGGAGACTAACTACGCTGTGGTCAAGCCGTCTGGTGTGGCTTTCGAGGAACTGACGCCGGAGAAAATGGTGGTCGTGGACCTACATTGCAATGTGATCGAAGGTGATCTCAAGCCGTCGACAGACGCTCTCACACACGTCTATATATATCGCCACATGCCTCATGTAAACGCGATTGTGCATACCCACTCCAACTACGCCACCAGCTTTGCCGCGCTTGGAATGCCCATTCCGGCGGTGCTCACCGCAATAGCCGACGAGTTTGGCCAGCCGATTCCTTGCGCACCATATTGTCAGATCGGTGAGGAGCAGATTGGCGAGGCTGTGGTAAAATACATCGGCACGTGTAGAGCGATATTGCTTCAAAATCACGGCGTGTTCACGGTCGGCGAAGACCCAAAGGCCGCTCTCAAGGCTGCGGTAATGTGCGAGGACGTAGCAAAGACCGTTCACCTCGCAATGCTCAAGGGCACGCCAATTCCGATTCCGGAGGAAGAAGTCAAGCGCGGGCATAAGCGTTATCAGGAGAAATACGGCCAGAAGTGAGGCAACGCCAGGTTACGCAGCCTTGTTATCGAACTGGCCAGCCGTTAAAAGATGATAGACATCGAGCGAATTCGAGACGTAATTCCCCATAGGTACCCGTTTCTTCTTGTTGACCGGATAATCGAGGTCAGCGAGGACGGAACCAGCTGCGTCGGGATCAAAAATATATCAGCCAACGAGAAGATTCTGCAGGGACATTTGCCCGGCCAGGCTGTCTTCCCCGGAGCGCTCCTTGTCGAGCACATGGCTCAGGTCGGCTGCTATCTATTGATGTTGCGGCCTGAAGCCAAGGGTAAACTGGCTTACTTCGCGGCGATTGACGGGGTGCGGTTTCGGCGTCCTGCCGTGCCTGGTGATCAGGTCGTGACCAAGGTAGAGCTGGTTTTCAGCCGCCGCGGAATCTGGAAAATTCGATGCGAGTCGAGAGTGGAGGACGAACTCGTCTGCGAGGGCGATTTAACCTGCGCGCTGGTGGATTATTAAAAGTATTTTATTGCAAATTCACCGATGTTTGTTGCCCTGAGAGCAGCGAAATCATCCCGAGCGAGACTCCATCCTGGTCAAGATGTTATACTGAGCAAGACGCTACTCTGAGCTAGACGTCGTCCTGAGCAGGACGTCATACTAAGCAAGACGTCACACTGACTGGGATGTCGCATTGAACGAGACGTCATACTAAGCAGGAAGTCATACTGAACTGGATATCATTCTGAACTGGGTGTCATACTGAACTGGATGTCATCCTGAACTGGATGTCATCCTGAGCGAAGCGAAGGATCTCAACGCAACGTCTTCGCTTACCAAAACGTCGAGATTCTTCGCTATGCTCAGAATGATGTGTTACGTTCGCCAGATTCTTCGCTATGCTCAGAATGACGTGTTACGTTGCCGGATTCTTTGCTGTGCCCAGAATGAAATGACATGTCACGTTGCCAGATTCTTTTCTATGCCCAGAATGACGAGTCGGTCGTGTCCTAGGCTGTCTTATTCGACTTTTCAACATTCAACCGGAGGAAACCCATGCCACTACCAAACGCACCGGAAGTCAAGCTGGCTCTCGTAGCAGTTAGTCGTGATTGTTTTCCGATTGAGTTAAGCCGACGCAGGCTCGGCAAGCTAGCAGAAGCCTGCAAAAAGCTTGGGATTAACTTCCACGCTTGCTCAACAATTATCGAGAACGAAAAGGATATCATTGCTGCGATTGATGAGTGTTCAGATGCCGGCGCAAACGCCGCTGTCATATATCTGGGGAACTTTGGTCCGGAAGGCCCACTGGCTATTTTCGCGGAGATGTTCCCTGGCCCGGCGATGGCTTGCGGCGCGGCCGAGGAGTCAAGCACTGACCTCATCGACGGCCGTGGCGACGCGTTCTGCGGCATGCTGAACGCCTCCTACAACTTCGCCCTGCGGGGAGTACCGGTCCACATTCCACAAATGCCCATCGGTCTACCGGAGGAGCTCGCGCCCAAGATCAGGCACTTTGCCAACGTCGCGAGAGTAGCTTTGGGCTTGATGGGCTTGAAGATATTCGCATTCGGGCCACGACCACAGGACTTCTACGCCTGCAACGCCCCAATCAAACCGCTTTACGACCTCGGGATAGAGGTAATGGAAAATAGCGAACTGGACTTGTTGGCCCTATTCAACTCCGTCGATGAGAATGATCCCGAGATTGCACCAATCGTGGACGACATGACCAAGGAACTAGGCCCGGGCAACACATATCCGGATCTTCTACCCAGACTAGCAAGGTTCGAGTTAGCACTTACGCGGTTTGCTGAGGAAAACCTGGGTTCGCGCGATTATGCTGTATTCGCCAACAAGTGCTGGCCAGCGTTCGAGCCTTTCTTTGGGTTTGTGCCGTGCTACGTGAACGGACGACTTTCGGCAAAAGGCATGCCGGTTGCATGCGAAGTAGATATTTATGGAGCGTTCAGTGAGTATATCGCCTACCTTGCAAGCGAAACTCCAGCAACGCTGCTGGATATTAACAACACTGTTCCAACCGACATGATCCAGGGACAGGACCTTAAGGGCGCGGAACCGATAGATCTTTTTATGGGATTCCATTGCGGTAATACGCCGTCGTGCTGCATGAAGAACTGTTCAATGAAGTTCCAAGTCATAATGAAGCGGTTGATGGAGGAACCAGGTTCACCACCCAGTATAACTCGCGGAACGCTAGATGGTCAGCTTCGTCCCGGACCGGCCACCTGGTTCCGATTGCAGGCCGACGCCGATAACAACTTGGTAAGCTATATTGCCGAGGGCAACATCCTTGATATAGATCCCAAGAGCCACGGCGGGATCGGAATATTTGCGATTCCGAACTTCGCGCGCTTCTACCGACACGTCGTGATAGGCAAGCGCTTCCCTCACCACGGAGCGGTTGCATTCCAACACTGCGGCAAGGTACTCTGGGATGCTGTTAAGCTGATTGGCGTCTATGATATAAACATCCCGTTGCCTAAGACAATGCTCTACCCGGGAGAAAACCCTTTTGAGGTGATGTAGTTTTCGCGGTCCCATTTGCTGCCCCGATTACTACTTTTTCAAAAGGTTCGAAGGATATCCAGTATTCTGAGAGATTCTTCGCTTCGTTCAGAATGACAACTTGGCTGGGCGCCTTGTGGTGTAACAAACTGACGGGGTAGGTTGGTATGGCAACTCGGCGGGGCACCTTGGCATGACAACCTGACGAGGCTGGCTGGTGTGAAAGCTTGACAGAGCGGCATGACTTAATAACTTGACGGGCCGGTTTGACTTGACAACCTGACGAGACATCTTAGTGTAACAACTTGCTTGAAGGAACGACTTGAAAGACGCGTCATTCTAAGCATAGCAAAAATTCGCGCCCGCAATACTGAAACAAAACAGTCGCTCAAAGCAGCACTTTAATTACCAGTACGGTTTTGCTATAATACATTTGTTGATCGGGAGACCGTGCAAGGCACGGTTGTTCTTGATGGCGGGTTGTCGGAACCCGCCAGTTGTTTGTGTGTACGAGCCCTCAGACGGGCTTAGGGTGATAGGATGCACTACGCCAAACCCCTCGCCAGGTTGGTCGCTGAGTTCGAGAAGCTGCCTGGGATAGGACCTAAGTCGGCTCAACGGCTTGCATTCCACGTGCTCCGAATCTCGGAGGAGGAAGCTCGTTTGCTTGCGGAGGCGGTGATTAATGTTAAAGAGCAGATCAGGCTGTGCCCTATCTGCTACAACTTCACCGACCAAGAACGCTGTGAAATCTGCGTCGATACCAGACGAGACCAATCCGTAATCTGCGTTGTCGCCGAGCCGCGCGACGTAGTTGCGATGGAAAAAACGAACGAGTTCCGTGGACTTTACCACGTGCTCGGTGGCGTAATCTCGCCGATGGACGGTGTCGGCCCGGAATCACTGAGAATTCGCGAGCTGATGAATCGTGTATCCGAGGGCCAGATAAAAGAAGTTATTCTGGCGACCAACCCGACAATTGAAGGTGACACAACCGCGATGTATATCGCACGCTTGATGAAGGAAGCCTTCGGCAACGGCTTACGCGTAACTAGAATCGCACACGGAATGCCCGTTGGCTCGGATATGGATTACGCCGATCAAGCAACGCTTATCCAAGCGCTTCAGTGGCGCAGGGAAATGTAATCACGGGTTGAATGTTGAAGGTTGAATGTTGAATGACATGCTGCGGCAAGGAAGCCTTCATTCGACATCCATCATTCAACATTCAACGCCGAACTAAGGAGATACCATGGCAAGAAGAATGGAAGGCTACGACGGCAACTCGGCGGTTGCCCATGTGGCACATGCTACAAATGAAGTTATAGCGATATACCCGATAACGCCAAGTTCGCCTATGGGCGAGGAAGCTGACGAGAAGACGGCGCGGGGTGAAAAGAACATCTGGGGCACGGTCCCGACGGTTACTGAGATGCAGAGCGAGGGAGGTGCTGCAGGGGCAGTCCACGGTGCATTGGCGACCGGTGCGTTGTGCACCACCTTCACTGCCTCACAAGGCTTGCTTCTCATGATCCCCAATATGTATAAGATCGCGGGCGAGCTGCTGCCCACCGTGTTCCATGTGTCCGCTCGGAGCCTGGCATGTCATGCTCTGTCAATCTTCGGCGACCACTCTGACGTAATGGCCTGCCGACAAACAGGCTTCGCAATGCTGTGCTCAAACAGCGTCCAGGAAGTAATGGATTTTGCTCTGATCGCCCAGCAAGCTACACTTGCCAGTCGGGTGCCGTTCTTGCATTTCTTTGACGGTTTTCGCACAAGCCACGAGGTTCAGAAGATCGAGGAACTCACCTTCGACGACATGCGCGCGATGATCGATGAGAACCTTGTGATCGCCCATCGCGCACGGGCGCTCAGCCCGGATCACCCGATGATTGCGGGAACTGCACAAAACCCTGATGTCTACTTCCAGGGACGGGAGAGAGCCAACAAGTTCTACCAGGCAGTGCCGCAGATAGTCCAGGAAACTATGGATAAGTTCGCCCGAATCGTCGGCCGGCAGTATAAGCTGTTCGATTACGTTGGCGCACCTGACGCAGAGAAGGTAATCGTAATAATGGGTTCGGGCGCGGAGACGGTTCACGAAACGGTCGAGTATCTAAACGCCAGAGGCGAAAAGGTTGGATTGGTGAAGGTCAGGCTCTACAGGCCGTTCAGCGTCAAGGATTTCGTCGCCGCTCTGCCGGCAAGCGTCAAGAAGATCGCCGTGTTGGACCGCACCAAGGAACCTGGTTCCCTCGGCGAACCGTTATACTTGGATGTTGTCGCGGCGCTCGAAGAGTCCCTGACTCCCAGCCTTGCCAAGGACAATCAGGGGGAAGCCTCAACACCACTTAAGCAAATGCCACTTGTTGTCGGAGGCCGGTACGGCCTTGGATCGAAGGAGTTCACCCCTGCAATGGTCAAGGGCGTGTTCGACAACCTTGATGCAGCCAAGCCGCTTAATCACTTCGTAGTAGGTATCGAAGACGACATCACCGGCAACTATATCAAGTACGACCCATCGTTCTCAACAGCCGACAAGGATACCTACCGCGCGATGTTCTACGGACTCGGTTCCGACGGAACCGTCTCAGCCAACAAGAATTCGATCAAGATTATCGGCGACGCGACTGACAACTACGCCCAGGGCTACTTCGTCTACGACTCCAAGAAGGCCGGCTCGCTCACGATTTCGCACTTGCGATTCGGTAAGAAACCAATTCGAAGTCAGTATCTCATCGACCGCGCAAATTTTGTTGCTTGTCACAACCCCAGCTTCCTTGAGCGCTATGATATGCTCTCAAACATCGAGGAAGGTGGTACTTTTCTTCTTAACTCACTGCACGGGCCGGATGAAGTTTGGGATACCCTGCCTCAGGAAGTTCAGAAACAGATCATTGATAAGAAGGTCAAGTTCTACGTAATCGACGCGATTGGGATTGCGCAAGAGCTTGGTCTCGGCCCCAGAATAAACGTCATAATGCAGACAGCTTTCTTCAAGATCAGCGGGATACTGTCGGTTGACGAGGCTGTCAGACTTATCAAGGACGCTGTTAAAAAGACCTACGGCCGCTACGGCGAAAAGGTCGTGGATATGAACAACAAAGCGGTTGATGCGGCCCTGGAAAAGACTTATGAGGTCAAGTATCCGGATCAGGTTACCAGCAAGATTAAGATGCCGCCTGTCGTGAGAGATGACGCACCGCAGTTCGTCAAGGAAGTTACAGCCGAGATTATGGCTATGCGGGGTGACATGCTACCGGTCAGCAAGTTTCCCGAGGATGGCAAGTATCCGACCGGCACGACGGCGTTTGAAAAGCGTAACATCGCCGTCGAAATACCCGAGTGGCTGCCGGAGGCGTGCATTCAGTGCGGATTCTGCTCGTTGTTCTGTCCGCACGCTACGATCCGGCTTAAGGCCTACGACCCCGAGC
>JAOAGX010000051.1 GCA_026415535.1 Armatimonadota bacterium
GTGTATAAGAGACAGCTCAAAGATGTACTGGTCGGCGCTGATTTATTCCTGGGAGTATCCGGCCCGAATCTCTTGACAGGCGATGATATTCGACGTATGGGTCCTGGTCCGATCGTGTTTGCACTTTCGAACCCGACTCCTGAAGTTCCACCAGAGGAAATCATGGACTATGCCTCTGTTGTTGCTACAGGCCGGTCGGATTATGCCAATCAGATCAACAACGTCCTCTGTTTCCCTGGATTGTTCCGGGGCCTCTTGGAGTGCGGTGCGAAGCGAGTCACACGCGAAATGCTCACTGCTGCCGCTCGTGCAATTGCCTCGGTGATTCCAGAGGATCAACTACGGCCCGATTACATCATTCCGAGCCCGTTCAATGAGCTGGTTGCCGAGTCTGTTGCGCAGGCGGTCATCAAGGTAGCCTCTGATTCAAGTCTGCCCCAAACGCCTATATACTTCGAGTTCTGAATCGAGGTAGTTTTGGTTAAACTTTTTGGCTGAGCTGCTTTAGCGCTGTTTGGATCGCTAACCAAGGCAAGAGCTGTCTCGCTATCACAATCTGAAATTAAACTAAGAAAGCCTGGGTATATACCTTCCGTCTTGGCTTGTGTTTGTTGTGCGGAGGGTATCCAGTGGGAAGGATAGTGTTGCCTCTCTTCTTGGCCGGGATGGCATTCGCAACAGATTTGTGTGCGGTAGCCAACCGGACACCTGTAACTATCAGACTAGAGAATACCAGCCTCCATTCTCTCTTACGAACTCTATTTGCAATTGGAGGATGCAGCTACCTGATAGATAGTGACGTGCCGGATTTTTATATCCGCAGCGTTTCAATTGTCGATACTCCGTTAGAAGTTGCTTTACGAGGATTATCACGCTCCTGGCGGCTTACTTGCAACTTTGAGGGGGAGTTGTGTACTGTCGCAAAGTTCTCGCCGCGATCAGGTTCCGAAATACCGCAAACACTGCGGACTTCACGGCGCAACGCATACTGCGTTGCTGTGGGGTGGCCAGATGCGATTGAAGGCGATTCTTGCGGCCGAATTAGTCTCGGATCTAGTTCCGTCCGTATGGGAGCTAATCTAAATCTAATTGATGTTGCGGCCAAGGTATCGCAGATGGTGACGCCAGAAGTGCTCGATGATTTGGCGGTTAGGCTCAGACGACAGATAGATGTCAGGCCGGATTTGCAGCAACGACTCTCTCAGGAGCAAATTGGGCTTATGCAGTTTCGCATGATCAACGTTGACTCCCCGACCCTTGTAACCAATATTGCCGAAGACCTGTCGACCTCACTTATTCAGTTGGGGTTCAATCTTGTCGAGCGTGCGCAGCTCGACAAGGCCTGCGAGGAGCTACGGCTACAAGATACAGCTCTGATCGATCCTGCAGACGCGAGCCAGATTGGTCGCCTTACCGGTTGTGGAATAATCGTTGTGGGCAGCATTTCCGACCGCGGCGGCTGGATAGTTATTAACGCGCGTCTTGTAGAGACTGCTACTGGCAAAGCGCTGGCAGCTGACCGGATAATAGTTGGCAAGTAGGTCATATTTTCGACGAAGCGGAAGGAACAGGAAAAGTTTTCTTCTAACGAAGACATAATTGACGAACTGCGCCCGGACCCGTCTGGGACATAAGGAGGCAATTATATGCGATTACCGGGGCCAGGCCGAATGTTTCTCTTGTTGTGCATCCTCGCAATTTATCCTTCAATTGTTTTGGGCGACTACGCGCCTTCTTTTCTTGGCACGCTTGGCGGCGAGGAGAGTTGGGCAACCGATGTAAACAACAGTGGGGCCATTGTTGGTTGCTCGACCGACGCAAGTGGAAGACAGCGAGCCTTCCTTTGGACTGCTGATGGTGGAATGATCGACCTAGGCACTTTGGGTGGAGAAAATGCCGCCGCGACGGGCATTAACGATGCTGGAGAGATAGTGGGTTGGTCGGAGACGGCCGACGGTGCTCGCCATGCATTCCTGAGAACAAGCGAGCAGGAAATGGTCGATCTCGGAGTTTTGCCCGGAGACACGGCAAGCGAGTCGTTTGCGGTTGCAGATATTGTAGTCGGCGCTAGCGTGGGGTATGGAAGTCGAACACGAGCCTTTTTTTGGAGTGTTGATACGAATCTGGTGGAGCTTGCCCCGCTTTTTCAAGGGGGCGATACTTGGGCGTTTGGTGTCAACACCGCCAACGTCATTGTCGGCGCGGCTGTGGATCCAAGCGGTAGTCGGCGGGCAGTCCTTTGGGGGGCCGACGGAAAAGTGCGCGATTTGGTTGCCTCGAGCGAGACGACGGGCGCCGCTTATGGAATAAACGAGGCGGGGATTGTGGTCGGAGAGTCAAGGAATACGTCCAACCTAAGCCACGCTTTCTGTTGGACCGAATCCCTCGGAATGCGGAGGCTGCCCGATCCTACTCGCCTTGATTCCGCGCGTGCATTGTCGGTCAACAATTCGAACCAAATTGTTGGCTATGCACTCGGGCGGAATAAGCGTGCGGTTGTCTGGGGGGTGTCGCGCGACTTGGTGAAGCGATTTTCTGCCAGAGTTGTCGTACTGCCAATGCCCAGAGGAATGGTTGAGAGCGAAGCAGTGGCAATAAACGATGCGGGCTTAATAGTTGGTTACTGCAGGGGTGATGACGGCCGCAAGCGGGCGGTCGTGTGGCGACTTGCCAAGAAGGATAAGTCCAGGCTGTCGATGGCGTTGACTGGAGGGCTGTTTATTCCGGTTAGCTCAAAGACCCGAAACGAATTTACCAGTGCTTGGTTTCGCGTGGCAGTGCAGCCTTTCAAGCCGGCGCGGCAGACACGTCCATATCTCACTATCGACAGCGCGGTTTACAGACTCGACGGTCCCACGCGGGCACGATTGTACGAGATTACGTTCGGCGTCGAGAGGGGTCTTGATCCGGGTCGAGTTGCTCAGCACTATTTGGCTGTTCGAGCAGGCCCTTACTATGGAGCGCTAGAAAACGGCACTACCGGAGCGAGCCAGCGCAAATGGGGACTTAACGTAAACGCGTCCTACGGCCTGATATTCCTCCGCAGTCTCTACGCGGAAGCGCGTTATGACTACTTTAGCCCATTGGGTGGCTACGACTTCAGCGGAATATCGCTAACTGTGGGATTACGGCTGTTCGACCTGCCTCGATAATGCCTTTTGGGAATAGTCCGTAGTTATTCAGAACCTTGGCGGACTCAATCTGGGTTCTGAAATAAGGCGGCATTTGAGAGCCGATTTTTTCGTTAGCTATCGTGTGCGCCGTCTCCTCGCCAATCGTGCGAATGCAATACCAGAGCAGCCCAGCGAAAGTGACACAAGACTTCCTGGTTCAGGAATCACTACTTCGGCAGGAGATGGCGAGGACTTACGGTTGTGAACCAGATGCAGCCCGGCAAGAACAGGCGCGACAGCTTGAGCGACTTGCAGTAACGATGGCGAGCTACCGAATTCGGCAAGAGGTTCAACGGCTGACTGAACAGTTCGCACGGTAGCATCCTCGAATGTTTCGATTAGCTCGGGTCCTGCTTCGACAGGAGGGGCAAACGCCACTTCCTCTGCCGCAGGTAGTGGTGGAATCGCCTCAGTTGTTCCCTTCACCTTAGTTTCTACAGGCGGTAGTTTCTTAGTTAGGGGGTTGCCACAGTCGGTCTCGATAAGCATCTCACCTGACAGGGTGGCGAAAACTTGTCTGCCGGCCGGAAGCACTCTATGTTTGGATGCGATTCGTCCGTTTTTTGAGATAAAATAGGTCCTCACCTTTACTGGTGATTTGAGAGTTATCACCGTCAGATTGTTTTGGAAGTACCGAGCGAGCTTCTCTGGTGACGTGCCAAAATGCTCCGCATAGCGTTTGGCGACTACGGGATTATTCGTGACCTGATCAACCAGATCTTCTACGCTTCGAATCGAGTAGCGAACGAACGATCCTGGTCTTGCAGGTTTTCGGGGATTGGCTTCTGATGGCACGCAGCAACCAATGATTATTGCAGCTAGCGCCAAGATGCACGCAAGTTGCTTCATCGATCTTGTTCCTCCTATAGCCGAGGGTTGCACAATTCGTGCCAGTGCTGAGGTTGAGAGTGAATGTTTGATGCGGTAATTGCGCAGGACAATTTGCGCCGATTGGGTAAGACTCGATTGTCTCTAATTGTCTCTAAAGGAGGATAGGCAAATGAGTAAACGCATAATACTAGGTGTTGAGGTAACCAACCGAGTTGAGAGGGCATCGGATGTCCAGAAAGTACTTACAGAATTCGGTTGCGTTATAAAGACGAGACTTGGGTTGCATGAGGTATCTGAGACCTCTTGCTCACCGTCGGGTCTGCTCATACTTGAGACATACGGAGATGAATCTTCAATACAGGAACTGGAGAAAAAACTTGCCGCGATTCCAGGCGTGAACGTTCAGAAGATGGTGTTTGGGGAATAGATCCCGAACTATTTGCGTTGGAGCCGTCATGTTTGGCCCTGTTTGTCTGGGGGTAGATTCATATTTGGCAGCCGTGCCATTGGGTTTACCCAATGGGACGGCTTTCGTGCCGGAAATAACTCAAAATGCGGAGGCCAGCTATGGCAAGAGTCGCCCGAGAAATGGTAGAGAGGGCTGGGGTAGATGTCGACCAGTTAATTGAGCTACTGGTAAAAAACGCTGCGGCCGAGTTGACGACTTACTACTACTATACAATTCTTCGTGCGAACCTGATTGGTCTTGATGGCGAGACGATCAAAGAAATCGCCGAAGTTGCGCGGATTGAGGACCGTAATCACTTCGAGGCACTTGTACCGCGAATATATGAGCTCGGGGGCAAGCTGCCGGAGGACATGAAAGAGTTCCATGACTGTTCAGCCTGTCCGCCTGCGAAATTGCCTTCTGATCCAACTGACATCAAAGCAATGTTGACTGTTTTAGTCGAGGCCGAGCGTTGTGCAGTTAGGGGATATACTCATATCTGCAACATGACTGCTGGCAAGGACCACAGGACCTACGACCTCTCGCAATCTATATTGAACGAGGAAATCGAGCACGAATCTTGGTTCTCCGAGTTTCTGGGCGAGGGACCGTCAGGTCACTTTATGCGTCGTGGTGAGACTTCGCCGTTTGTTTCGAAGTTCCTAAAATGATGCGCGAGTTTACTATGGAGGAGCTGGCCTGCTTCGACGGACGCGACGGCAGGCCGGCTTTCTTTGCTTACGAAGGCAAGGTCTACGATGCATCCGGCAGTTTCCTGTGGCGAAATGGCAGGCATCAAGTAATTCACCAAGCCGGCACGGATCTAACCGATGCGCTTGTTGACGCTCCGCATGGGGCTGATCTTATCGGGCGATGCCCGGTAGTTGGTATTCTCATTGACTGACCTGGTTCTGATCTAAGGTGTGGGTCTCCATAATCTATTTATTGCGATAAGACACTAGCCAAGCATTGCGATTCAAAGCTTCCCGATTAACCGATATAATCACTGAAAACGCACTTATCGCCACGATCTGAGCTTCTCCATTCGTTGACACTCCGCCATAGGCGTGCTAGACTACCGAATGACGCTTAGGGATGTTTGGAGACAGGAATTGGCTTTGCCGGTTGAGCTACGAAGAATGCGGCGTGAAGACCTGCCTCGAGTGATGGAAATCGAGCGGGAGTGCTTTCCCAAACCATGGAGCGAGAGCGCTTATCTCACCGAGATATCTAATCGATCGGCGTATTATGTAGTGGCGGTTGCCGACTATCAGATAGTTGGTTACGCAGGAATGTGGATCATCATGGACGAGGCTCACGTTACCACATTGGCTGTTGCGCGCACGCACCGCCGCCTCAGGATAGCCGAACAGCTCCTAGTCAATCTGCTGGATGAAGCAATCCGCCGTGGGGCGCGACGCGCGACGCTCGAAGTGAGGCAGTCCAACGAGGCAGCACAGTCCCTCTATCGCAAGTTCGGATTCACTCCAGTTGCTCTTCGCAAGGGTTATTATACCGACAACCGAGAAAACGCCATCGTAATGTGGGTGGACGACATGAACTCTTTGGAGTTTCAGGCGTCTTATCGTGCTATTAAGCAGCGGCTGGCTGCAGAACTCTATCGGGAAGCCGTTGAGGAACTAGCGTGAACATTCTTGGCATCGAGACGAGTTGCGACGAGACCAGCGCGGCGGTAGTTCAAGCCTCAGAATCTTCGGCAGGTATTGATTCGGGGTTCGGGGAGAAGCTCACAATTCTTTCCAACGTGATCGCCTCGCAGACCGATTTGCACGATCGTTTCGGAGGAGTTGTGCCGGAAATAGCGTCTAGGCGGCACGTTGAGCTGATTATTGCCACGATCCAAGAAGCGCTTGATCAGGCTGGTGCAGCTCTCGATGATATCGATTGCATAGGTGTCATTAACCGCCCTGGTCTGATTGGTGCTCTGATTGTGGGGGTCGCTGCTGCCAAATCGATTGCATACGCACGGGGCATTCCCCTAGTTCCAGTGCACCATTTGGAAGCGCATATTTACGCAAATTGGCTATTACCCAAGGAGAAAAGTCGGAAACCGGGATCTGGAGGCGTTGAAAGCAGAGCCTCTGACTCTCAACCTTCGGCTATCGATTTCCCAGTGGTTTGTCTCGTGGTTTCTGGAGGCCATTCAGACTTGATTCTGATGACCGGTCATGGCGAGTATGAGATACTCGCTAGAACGGTAGACGACGCAGCTGGCGAGGCATTCGACAAGTGTGCCAGGGCGATGGGGCTTGGCTATCCTGGTGGACCGCTGATCGATAAGCAGGCAAAAACCGGCAATCCACATGCGATTGCTTTCCCCAGAGGCAAGGTTGGCGATTCGCTCGACTTTACCTTCAGCGGTCTTAAAACTGCCGTGATCCGATATGTCGAGAGTCGGAGGGATCAATTTTCCTTGCCTGATCTGGCGGCAAGTTTTCAGGAAGCGGTTGTGGATGTGCTAGTGGAGCATACTTTCCGTGCCGTATCAGATCTCGTTTCTAGTAAATCCCCTGGCGGTGAGATTAGGAAGGTGTTGTTGGCAGGTGGAGTGGCGGCTAACAGCCGGCTTCAAGCTGCAATGCGTGCACGTGCTGCTCAGTTGGGTGTCGAATTAATCGCTCCGCCTCCTGTATTGTGCACTGACAATGCTGCCATGGCTGCAGCAGCAGCGTTTTTTCGATACGAGCGAGGCGAATTTGCCGGGCTCGATCTGGACTGCTACGCGACCGAACCTTTAGGAACAAGGCGATCAAGTTAGAATATACTGTTAGTCGGCATTGTCTAAGTGTGCCGCTCACGTGAGGATCAAGAATTCAGGATTTAGCCCACGCTTGGGATACGTATCGACGGCCCCGGTGCGATCTACCCGGGGCCGTCGGCCTAGTTTTCAAGAATCGTCAATCGATTCGTAGTTCAATAATCGCACTACGCTCCCCGCGCTGTACGACTACCAAAGCAGTATCGCCCGACTTAAGTTTAGCAATCGCCTTCGAGAAAGATGCAACGCTGGTAATAGGGGTGCCTTCAATCTCAGTGATTACGTCGTTTGGACGAATACCAGCCCGGTCCGCGGAGCTGCCGGGTTCGACTTTACGGACGACTACTCCTTTGAGATTTTCGTCAACGTTAAGCTGTTTGGCAAGCTCCGGAGTCAACGGTTGCACTGATAGGCCAATCTTATTACCTGTTTCGGTTACGCTACTAGCTATTTCAACCGGTAGCTCGCCGAGTTTGACTGTTATCGTTTTCTCCTTCTTATCCCGAATGATGACTATTTTGACCTCGCTTCCCGGTGGGTAACTCTGAACTATCCGGCGCAGGTCGCTGGCGTTGTTGACGGGTTTGTTTCCAACGCTGATAATGACGTCCATAACCTTTATGCCAGCCTTGCCCGCGGGAGTATTGGGATCAACGCTCTCAACCAGCGCGCCTTTATCGACGCCTAGTTTCTCCCGCGTAACTGGCGTGAGGTCAATGGGTAGTACGCCAAGATAGCCTCTTTCTACCTTACCCTTTTCGATCAATTGGGTCATTACGCTCTTTGCGGTATCTGAGGCTATTGCAAACCCGACGCCGACGCTACCACCCGAGGTGGTGTAGATGGCAAAGTTGACGCCTACCACTCGCCCCTCTAAGTCAACAAGCGGGCCACCGGAATTGCCCGGGTTGATCGACGCATCGGTCTGGATCACATCCTTGGGTGCTCCGTCGCCCACTGTCAAGCCTCGGCGTACTGCGCTCACCACGCCTGCAGTCAGCGTGTGTTCTAGGCCGAATGGGTTTCCTATAGCCGCAACCCAGTCTCCGACTCTTACCTTATCGGAATCGGCAAACTGCATTGCGGGAAGGTTCTTCGCATCGATCTTGACTATGGCAAGGTCGGAATATGGATCAAGCAGAACCTTACCGGTAAATTGGCGACCGTCTGCGAGCTTAACAGTCACACGGTCCGCACCCTCGACTACGTGGTTGTTCGTCATTATGTAGCCGTCGGACCTGACGATAAACCCTGTTCCGCCCACGGTTTGAGAGCGCTTCTCAGGCTCGGGAGTATTTCGCCTTGGGCCGAACGGCCAGTTGAAGAAGTCCTCGAAGCTGGGGAATCGCGGGATCTCGACTGTCTTCTCGCTTGTGATATTTACGACGCTCGGCTTCAGTTCTTCGGCGATGCGCACGAAGGCATTTCGCCAGTTTTCGGCCGGTGCTACTGGAGATGCAGCTACGGCGGGGCGGGTTGTATTTCGCAGGAAGTGCGCGGCCAATGAAAATCCTAATGCGATACTCAATAAGATGATTACAACCAATGTAGAATCTTGTCTTGCAAAGATCGATATCTTGCGCATAAGTTGGTTCCTCCTATCCGTGTTGGTAAAAATTATACCCGGAGTATGTTCTATATTGGCCTGTATGGACTAAGAAAGGCTGTCTGACCCATTTGACGGAGTTCTATCCCGCGACGTTCCAAACCCGATAAAATGACCGGGCTCCTAAATCATTTTCTTTGACTCAGAAACCCGGCCAACACTTCGTTGCCTTGTTGAGTTTTCTATTCAGATAACCATGGGCGGATCAGAACTTGGTTGTGAGCTATCTAGTTAAGCTCACAAACTGCAGCTCTGAGCTTGGGTCCGGTCTCTTACTTGCCGCAACTAGGTCTGGAGTGACGCCAAACTGGGACTGCGATTTACTCACGTCTCGTAGGAATGCTACCTCTCTTGTCCGCTGCCCAAGTGCAGCTACCGAACTGCGCAAGGTTTGTGGTGCCAGACCGTCTATACCGCCTGCGGTCATAAACATAAGCGCGACTCCCGAGGCAGCAAGCGCTGCTGCTACCGGACTGAGTTTGCCATGCAAAAATCCAATGGCACGGGAGTAGAACTTCTGATAAGTAGCTACCTGGACTTCATCGAGTCGTCTTGCGATCGCGGCTGCCAAATCGTTGCGCGGAAACACGGTCCTCAACCTAGATAGAGCTTGCTTGACCTGCCTAACGGACTCGTACTCCTGACAGCACTCTGGGCATTCCGATAGATGCCTTCTTATTGCAAGCATCTCAGTTCCCGCAAGTTCGCCATCGACATATGCGGAGATGAGATTCATAACTCGACGGCAATTCATTTTACCTGCACCTGCCTTACGTTTACCAAACTTTCCTTACGCTTTTCCTGCATTGGGCACTGCTATTCGCCAAAGCCACAGCGTTTCTTTGCAGTGAAGTCGAGAAACCGGCTATAAGAATAGTTCGTTTTCCAAGTCTTTAAGCTTACTTCTTAGAAGCCTACGTCCTCTGTGCAATCGAGACCTGACCGTTCCAATGTTCGTATTCGTTGCTTCAGCGATTTCCTCGTAAGAAAGCCCTTCAATGTCGGCATATAGCACCGTCATCCGGAATACTTCCGGCAGCGTGCTCAGAGCCTCCTGGATGCGCACATCCATTTCGGTCGAGAGCACTGATTCCTCTGGTCCGGACGAAGAATCCGGCAAATCCAACTGTGCCTCGCCTTCTTCCGTAGCAACCGGCTGATCTAGCGAGCGAAGCTTTACCTTAGGCTTTCTTCGCAACGTGTCAATGAACACGTTGGACATGATCTTATACAACCAGCTATCAAATGGTAATTCCCGTCGATACTGGCCAAAGAAACGAAAAGCCCGTATAAAAGCTTCCTGGGTCAGGTCCTCGGCATCAGCGTGGTTACCTGCCATTCGGTAAGCTATATTGTACGCCTGCTTATGATATCTTTGGACGAGCGCGTCGAATTCGCGCCTATCTTGACTCCGAGCTGCCTCGGAGACTACTTCTGCAAGTTCCACCTAAGTGGCCCTCCGCCTTCACTCCCGTTACTGCATACGCGAGAAAGCAGCCGGTAGTTCCCGTAACTTGCCCGGCAAGATCGCTTGTTTTTTGCCGTATGCATTGTCATTGTACTCTCTAATAATACAAGATTCAAGTCAATGTGTGGTCGGCAATGTGTCGAAAAAAGTCATGAAAGGTGCGGTAACCCTGCTTGACACCGCAGAACGTCTTCGATACAATGGCCGGCGGTAACGACGGGGGCGGCCTACGCTTATGATTATCGGGCTTTCAGCCGATTAATTACCGAGAGGAGGTGGTGTATTGACGTACTGGAAGCTTTGCAAGATAGCCGGTGGCGTCGTTTGGGTCGCGTGCATGTCTATCTTTTCTATCGCAGCAGCGGCGGCTACATACAAGGTCAAGCCCGGAGACACTCTCTGGCACTTGGCCAAGAAACACCACACTACTCCTAAGGCCATTGCTAAGGCC
>JAOAGX010000004.1 GCA_026415535.1 Armatimonadota bacterium
GCCTTACCTGAGGTATGCTCATCTCGCTTGGAAAACGAGTGAGAATCAGATCATCCGACACCACAACGTCACCGACACGGATCTCTGCGAATGCGTATCCTGGTCCAAAATCAAGTTCCGGTCCGGCCGCAACTCCGTTGGCAGGAACAACAAGATCGACCTGTCGGGAAGCCGACGCGTTTGATCCGGTCAGATCACCCACTTCGAGCGTTAGCGACACCTTCTTTTCTTCAAGAATGTCGCTGACAACATAGCTCCTTACCGAGTTCCCCTCCGCTCGCACAAACACTGCCAATGGCGCATAGGCTTTGCGAACCCAATAAAAGCTGGGCTTGCGACGGAGGTAGTAGTCGATAATTGTCCAACCTAGCGTACCCCAGCAATCGGAATACATCCAAAACAGGCTCCCCGCACACTCGAACTTCCGAATTCGAAAATCGGATATAGCCTCGCGATAACCCATTGCCTGATACAGCATACTTTGCCAAAGGTAGGTCATCTCATCGTTTGGGACCGATCCGAACGCGACCTTCTGATACCAATCCGAAAGCCCTCCACCCTCACCGATGGCATTAATGGGATTATCATGAAACTTGTAGGCTGGGGACGTGAAGTCGATTTCATAGGGGCTTGGATATGGTACCGTTTCTACCGAGCTCCGCCTGTCAAACGCCTTGCTCTTCCGATCACCTAGGGGAGCTTTGTCCTCCTGAATATATTCAAGTATAGTTCGAGGAAGCGCGTGTGAAATGACGCCATACTCGCTGATAAACTTGCCTCGGTCGCGTCGGTAGTTACGAATGTCAGCGCGTTGAGTAAGATCAGGGTCGATTATCGACACGTCCCAAGAGTGGCGGTCGCCCTCGGCTTCGGAGTTCGGATCTTCACCACCAAAGGGACTTGACGGCCAATAGGGCCGCATTGGATCCAACTCGGCGCAAACAGCCGGCAGGAGATCGTGATAGATGGACTGCCCAAAGAACGGCGCAACCATCTTGCACTCCCCTCTAGCTCTAAACCCATGCAGCCAATCGTTCTCGTTATTGCCGCACCACAGGACGACGCACGGATGGTTACGCAAGCGTCTGACAGCCTTCGTAGCCTCATCGCGAACGTTTTCGATGAACCAGGACTGATCGTCGGGATACTCAGCACAAGCAAACATAAAGTCGTGCCAAATCAGAATGCCGCGGCGATTGCAGAGGTCGTAGAACGTGTCGCTCTCGTAGATTCCGCCGCCCCAAATCCTGAACATGTTGAAATTGGCCTCGCAAGCCTCGTAGATGAGTTTCTCGTACTTCTCAGAAGTTACTCGGGCTGGCAGACTGTCAGCAGGAACCCAGTCTGCCCCCTTGCAAAAAACATCTATGCCGTTGACATTAATGATGAAGGTCTTCTCTCCGCCAGGAAGCGGGTCTTGCTTGATCGCAACCTCGCGGAAGCCGTAGGTAGTCGACCATTCGTCAACAATATTAGCCGAGTCAGTCGAGTTATCTCCTTCCCATTCGATCTCAACCGACACACAGTAAAGCGTCTGATCGCCGTATCCTCGTGGAAACCATTTCATTACCGGGTCGATCCTTGCGGCTAGTCTCGTATGACTCAAGCCTTCGGCCAAGACCAGCTTTTCAGAAGCCTGCCACACGCCTCCGGGGCCAACCACCCTTAAACGAACGATACAATCCCCCGATTTAAAAGCCTCGATCTCGACTGTTGCTTCAAGAGTTGCCGCATTGCCATCGAATTTTGGGGTTAAAAGCACGTCTCTGATTGCCGCTTGCTCGTAGATCTTGAGCTCGACGCCCCTCCAGATACCGCATGTCACGAGCCGAGGAGCCCAGTCCCACTTGAATGCGAATTGCGGCTTACGTAGGTATGCCCTTTCCGGACTCTGATCGCCCGTGTTGTATCGACCGTCCACAAGCTTCTTGGCCCACTCAACACCTGTATCCACGTTCACGCTGAGCTTATGGTTTGCACCTAACTTGACGAACGCGCTTACGTCAAATGTGTGAGGAACAAACGCATTGGCGCTAGAGCCGACTGATTGGCCGTCGATGAATACCTCACAAAGGCAATCAAGGCCATGGAAGACCAGTTCAGCTCGGTCAAACACGGAATCAACGCGCAAATCGCGTTCATATG
Source organism: Armatimonadota bacterium (assembly GCA_026415535.1). Taxonomy (GTDB): domain Bacteria; phylum Armatimonadota; class UBA5829; order UBA5829; family UBA5829; genus CALJES01. The sequence goes on from JAOAGX010000004.1 coordinate 2,146, forward strand.
TGAACACGGCCCTCTCAATCCACTCGTGAAGAGGTGCATTGACGCCGATAAGAGGCTCGGGCAACAGCCCGGCGTTAACCAGATCCTGGTGCACGTCGCCGGGAACTTTGCCCTCTATAGATTCCTTGCATTGTGGTACGTTTTCACAACCCTCAACGGGTTTCCAAGTCAATTTCCAGGCTCCGTTTAGATCGATTGTCTGAGACATTCACGCTTCCTCCGCTGAAGAGTTGAAAAGTGAACAGCGTATAGTTTACCTTGGTTAGACATGACTTGTCCACTAGAAACTGAGATCCTTCGCTGCGCTCAGGATGACAAGTAGCAGCCTTGACATTGCTGCGCACCTCCAACGAGCTCTCTCATAAAGGATACTGGGTCGTGGAATGACAAGCAGCAGCTTTGGTATTGCTGCGCACTTCATAGACTTAGAGCGCCTCGAGATCCGTGGCGTTGATACTTCCCTAACACTTTTGGTCCCAACGCCAACACGGTCATATCTTTGAATCCAGAGACTTCGATTCACTAAGCATTACAAAACAGAGTAATCACAAAAGGTGTTTACAGAATTTCTTTAAAATAAACAGAGGACGGAAGACAATCGATGCCGAAGTCTGACGGTGCGAAGGGGGTGTCGCGCCGTGCTTGATATCGTGGTGGCCCCGGAAGAGATGAGGGATCAGCTCTGGCAGCTATTCCTGGAATACGCCGACGAGCTTAGCGAGCTCGACGGCGAAAAGCGGCCACACATAAAACGCCATTACGACTACTTCGACCAATTTTGGGCCGATCATCGGCGCACGCCATTCGCAATCATCTACGACCACGAACTTATCGGCTTTTGTTTCTTGGAAGACACCGGAACAAGCTACAAGATTAGGGAGTTCTATGTTCGTCCACTCCAACGACAACGCGGTTTCGGAAAAGCAGCAGTAGAACACGTCAAGGAACACTGCCGTGCAATCGGCAGGCACAGCGTAATCGCAGCAAACGTATACGTGAACAACACCTCCGCAATCGCATTCTGGCAATCCACAGGTTTTTGTGACACAGGACGGCGCCTGCGAATAGGGCGGCTCAGGTTAATAGAGATGGAGTGCAACCTATAGCGCCCGCACGGAAAGCTTCTAATAGCTGACGAGCTAGTTGCCGGCAGCACTGCTGACGATTTTGGATTGACAAACTCAACGCACAAAAAGCCAGCTGAGCGAACGGTGTGCCGATATCCCTGTGAGATTTGGGCCAGTAGGGATTAGCAAATTTGGTAGCGGATGGCGCCATGCAAGCGAGTGCAAAGAATGCCATAAGGCCGACACAACTAGAGCATTTCAGCTTGGCATCCCTAAAGCAACCCGAAAAGCTGTCGTACGTCTAGTTTCGCAATGTATTATTCGCTTCTCTCAGAATAACGATGCGTTAAACGCCATCCTGAGTACAGCAAAGGATCTCTCGCAATGACGAACTCTCTAGCCAAAGCAACTAACCATGTCGAAACGCTTTGTGCCGCTCTAGGGGTTCTCAGATTAGGGGATGCTGCTACGTAATAACCAGAACCCTTCGCAACCTCATGTACGCACCGAGGCCCTCGGCGGGGAAGCCGGGGACCTCAGGCAGGATGACTTGGGCGAGTCGCTATGTTTATACCCCCGCTTGGTACAACCTAAACAACAGATCTCAGCGATTCAGTGGCAACTTTGAAGGCAAATCTCCGTCGAAACAGGCATTGAAGTGGGTTACCACATAGCTTGGCGGAGCATTGACTTCCCCAAAACAAACCTACCAACTATGGTGTCGCGATTCTGGGTACGTTAGTGGCCTAAACAGAAAGTAGCGTCAGAATTCTCCTCAATAAGCTCGCCGGACAGACCGATCGTAACCACCTTAACCGGCACGTTCCTGCCGCTCGCCTCGACCGCGGCCTGTGCCAACTTCACCAGACCGGAGCAACAAGGAACCTCCATCTTAACCACGGTAATGCTGATTACGTTGTTGAGCCGTAGTATTTCGGTTAGCTTATCGAGATACAAATTGACATCGTCGAACTTGGGACAGCCGGTCACAAGTGTCTTACCACGCAGCAGGTCGGGGTGAAATGCGCCGTAAGTGAACGCCGTGCAGTCGGCAGCCAAGAGCAGGTCCGAATCCTGTAAGAAAGATGCCCTCGGGTTGACCAGATACAGCTTCACCGGCCACTGCCTGAGTTCGCTTGGTACGCTGCCTTGCTGAACCGGTCCCGTCTGTGACGCGTCAGCCCGGCGGTCGATGGTGCGGGCAGACGGACACACGAACCCACCGCCGTGACCGTGGCCGTGACTGTGGCCGTGAGCGGCGCCGTGATCGTGCCCGCCAATCCCGTGTTCGGCCATGTGGGCGTAGTGCGCCTCTGGAGAACGGCCAATCTCAAGCAGGTGCGCGATAGTCGCCTCCTCATCGAACGCCTCGGCCTCCCGTTCCTCGAAAGTGATCGCGCCTTGCGGGCACTCGCCGATACATGCCCCGAGGCCGTCGCAGTAAGTCTCCGAAACGAGTTTTGCCTTGCCGTCCACAATCTGCAGGGCTCCTTCAGCGCAGGCGTTCACGCACTGGCCGCAGCCGTTGCATAGTTCCTCGTTTATCCTGATGATCTGTCTTGTTTGCTTTGCCATAATTGGCCTCCCAAACATCAGAATCAAATGCCTTGAGTGCAGTCTTACAGTTTCAGTTTACCGCACATCTCAGAGGGATAATTTGACGCGGGTCAAGTCCGCAAAAATTCGATGAGGCGAGGGCACGCAAGGAAAAACCCTCGCCGCGCCGAGTCCATGTTTGTCCCGGCGGAAGCGGGCCAGAAACACCGGCCAGCGGTCGGCAAGAAGGAGCCTGTGAATCAAGACGCGCTGTGGCTGATCTTCCCGCTTGTCTTCGGGGCCATCTTCGTCGCTGTGCCCATCCTCGCGGTCTACACCAAGCTCAAGCGGGGGCGGATGTTTCTTGAACTCGCAAACCGCATGGGCTGGCACTTCAGCTCAGGCGACCCATTCGACATACCTTCTGCGTACAAGTTCTTCGACCGCCTGAACCAGGGCGAAAACCACAAGGCTAGCAACGTCATTTGGAGCAGCTCCTACGGCCTTGATTTCCAGGCATTTGGCTACGATTACTTAATCGAAGGTAGCGAAGGCTACGATGCCCACCGCCTTACGGCGATTGTCGTTCAGGCGAGGTTTCCCTTCAAGCCAATCTCGATACGTCCCAAGCGTTTCGGGCACCGCCTGGCCAAGATGGTCGGCTTCCAGGACATCGACTTCGAATGGGACGAGTTCAACCGCGCGTTTCGCGTCACGAGCGCCGATAAGGAGTTCGCGTACGAAGTTGTTAATCAGAGGACGATTGACTTGCTGATGCAATACCGGCGATGGTCTGTTGATGTCTTCGCGCAATATGTGCTGGTATATACAGGCAAACTGTTTGGCCGAGAGGACTATGCGGCGGGGCTGGGCCTTGCCTGCGGTTTTGTTCAGAGACTGCCCAGATACCTGGCCGACAAACTGCGCTCGCAATAGCAAGAACCTGGTCGAGGCCGTCAGGGCTTTCGCAGGCGGCAATACTTCGAGATCGAGGACGCCGTCGCTCGCCAGGTGGCATCAATCCAAAACGACCTTCGCAAGCTTGGCAAGGCGTCCTCGCCCGCTTCGCGATGATTGACCAGGCCGCCGGTCGCGGGACTACACGGCCACCGCCTGTTTGTCCTCCGGCGCCTCGCTAGCGCTGTCGGAGGAGCCGCCCGTCTCGCCCTCGAGTCCCCCGCGCTTGCTCCAAAGAGTAGCGCCCGCCAGAGCAAGGATCGCCACGACCACGATCGCAGTTCGCGCCGCGGCAGAGATCGGCTGTATGGCAATCGGAGCGACCAGAATCGCAACCAGGTTCATCACCTTGATGAGAGGGTTTAGCGCAGGCCCGGCAGTGTCTTTGAATGGGTCACCTACCGTATCGCCGACCACGCCAGCCTTATGTTCATCGGTTCCCTTACCGCCAAAAAGACCAGCCTCAATGCTTTTCTTCGCATTGTCCCAAAGTCCACCGGTGTTCGATAGGAAGACAGCCATCAACTGACCCGATAAAATCGCTCCTGCGAGGAAGCCTCCGAGCGCGGCCGCGCCTTTATACGGACTGCTATAGCCGAGGCCGAAACCAACCAAAATCGGCGCACTCACCGCTAGCACCGCAGGGCTAAGAAGCTCCTTCTGCGCGGCGGCAGTCGAGATCGCGACGCACCGCTGATAGTCCGGCTTGCCCTTGTCCGACCCGGATCGAGGATCGTAGTCCATGATTCCCACTATCTCGCGGAATTGTCTGCGAACCTCTTCGACAAGCTGGAATGCCGCTCGGCTGACCGCGTTTATCGCGAACGAGCAAAACAAGAACGGCACCGCACCGCCGATCAAAAGACCGATGAAAGCCTCCGTCCACTCGATGTGAAGGCCAGATGTAGCAAGCGCCTCTGCAACTTCGGTCTTGCTCATCGCCGCTATCTGCGTCGCGTCCGGAGGTAGAAGCCTGGCGTCCGCCATGAATGAGCGGAACAAAGCTGTTGCCGCAATAACCGCAGTCGCAATGGCTAGCCCCTTTGTCAAAGCTTTGGTTGTGTTGCCAACCGCGTCCAGCTTGGCAACGATCCTATGCGCGTTGGAATCCTCGCCAGCGTCCTTCAGCGCACCGGACATCTCGAAGATACCGTTTGCGTTGTCAGAAATTGGACCGTAGGTATCCATCGCGAGCATGAAACCGGTTGTCGAAAGCAAGCCAAGCCCTGAGAGAGCAATTCCGTAGGCCGCTAGAGCCGGATCGCCTTTGAACAGCAACATAGCAGCAAGAATCGTGAGACAAATCGAGACAATTCCCCACACGCTGGATTCCAATCCGGAAGCGAAGCCGCTCAGGATCACAGTCGCCGGGCCGGTCTTAGCGGCTTTAGCGGTCTCTTTAACAGGCTTGTACTCTACGGAAGTGAAGTACTCGGTCAGTTTACCAATCACCAGAGCCAGCAAGATTCCCACCAAGTTCGCCGATGCGAAACGCCACCACTCAAAGTCCTTGATCGGAACCTTGACAGCAAACACGTAGTAGGAAACCACGTAGAAACCAATGATTCCGAATAGCGCCGATACCCAGAAACCGACATTGATAGGCTGCATAGGGTCCATATCGATGTCGTCACGGCCTCTCACGGAGTAGACGCCAATAATGGACGCGATTACGCCAACAGCGCGCATCAGGAGAGGGTAAACCACCAGCGCCAGCACAGCCGCCCCTCCTCCGACCGCCACCGATGCAGCAGCACCGAGAATGATTGCCGCAACAAGCGTGACCTCGTAACTTTCGAAAACATCCGCAGCCATCCCCGCGCAGTCACCGACGTTATCACCAACGTTGTCGGCGATGGTCGCGGCATTGCGTGGATCATCCTCGGGAATATTCTTTTCGATCTTTCCGACTAGGTCGGCTCCGACATCGGCTGCCTTGGTGTAGATTCCACCGCCGATTCTCATAAAAAGCGCTGCGAGACATCCGCCAAATCCGAACCCGATCAGGACCTTCATCGACTGCGCGCCGAAGAAGTAGAAAACAATGCACGCACCCAATAATCCCAGGCCGACCGTCGCCATTCCAGACACGCCCCCGGCCCGAAACGCCACGTAAAGTGCTTTCCTGAAACTGGAAAGCGCCGCATTAGCAACGCGGACATTTGCCCTGACAGCCATCATCATTCCAACCAAGCCCGCCAAATACGAGGCCGCCACGCCCAGCACGAAAGCAATCGCCACTCCCGCATAGACTGGTATCGCGTGAAAACGTATATCGAGCTCGCCAAACTCGGGAAGCGGCTTGTATAGGAAAACAAGGCCAATTGCGATGACGATGACGAACCAGATCATCGTTTTCATCTGCCGCTTCAGATACGCCCACGCGCCCTCCTGAACGGCAGCAGAAACCGCCTGCATGCCACGTGAACCAGGGTCCTCGCGCATGATCGCACGGAACCACATCCCGCCAAAGACCAATCCGATCAAGGCGCAGATGAACACGATTCCAATTGCGGGCCACATGATGTCGAGTTCCTGGAAATCCGGCAGCTCGATCGCTTCGCTCGCAAACGCCGTTCCAGGAAGCAGGATCATCAAGATACTAATCGCGCCACAAGCTGCAATCAAGCGCGCTACCCTTGCATCTACCAAACACATCCTGTGCATATTCTCGGTCTCCCCCTTCACACAAATAAAACGCCGCCCCTCGCCCGGCCAGCAATTATGCGAGGCGAAGTTTGCGGCTTTGGTTAACCTTAGGTTGACCAGGCTCATTATATTAATCGGTTTCCAGCGTGTCAACAGACAGGGTGAATAAAAGAGTTCGGTGCCGAAGGAGATTATTCGCTGCGATCAGAATAAAGTGATGCGATGCCGTAAAATTTTCGGAGTGCTGAGTTGGTGTTTCAAAAATCAGTCCCCGAAAAACCACAATGCTCAGCAAGGGATTCACCCTCCAGTGGAAATGCAAAGCTCAGCTGGAAATTCGCACTCCATAAGATCCGCAAAAACCTCGCCCTCCCGTACATTTTGATCGTCCTGGATTGCCACCCAGGACGATCAGTTTGATGCTCATTTTTAGGCTCAGTCTATCGGAGCTTCTTACTATGATCCTAAGCCGCCTTTTTCATCCGCGCTTGGTCCTCGCCTTGAAGGAGTTCCAGCGGAATACCCATATTATTAGCAGCTACCCTGAGCAGATCTCGACCCGTCTCAGCATCCGCAGGGTATCTAGCCATGCCGATATCCGCTCTACAGGCAATGCTCTTGCCCTTTCGACCCGATTCAACGGTCACCGACTCAACGATACGACGCATCCGTTCGACCACAGCCGTCGGTTGCCCGGTAGTATGTGGCAATATCAACCCGAAGCAGGTGTCCGAGAAACGAGCTAGAACATCCATCTTTCGCAACGACTCACGCATGCACTGTGCCACAGCATAGAGCACGTCGTCGGTACGAATCAGGCGCACGTATCGGTCAATTTCTTCGGGTAGTCGCACGTTGACAAGCAGCAGGGCTACCTTGTGGCGATCACGAAAGGCTCGGCTGAGCTCCTCATCCAGACGCTGCAGGAAATAGTGACGATTGTAGACTCGCGTGACGGAATCTAACACGGTCTCCGGCTCCATAGTCTCTTCACCCCCTACACGTCTGGAAAGCAAGGTTCGTTGCATTTGCGTATCTCGAATTTCATCGGTGACCAGAATTTTCTTCAACTTCTTGGTGCCGTTGCGGAGAATATGTGAGACGTAATTACAGCTTATTCCAAGCTTCTTGGCGATCTCGGTCTGGTTAAGGCCTTTGTAATAGTGGGCGGATATGACCTCCTGCTCTATGTCCTTCAGCCTCTCAAGGGCTGTTTCGAGCACGATCTTGTCCTCTACGGGAAGCTGAAACGAAATTAGTTTTTGATCCTTAATCTTTTCCGACTCCCGCGGGCCGTTCAAATCCTCGCGGTCGCCGTCGAGCGAGGTTACCTTGAAAACCTCGCGGGTTGTCAACAGCTCCCTCACGGAGCTTTCAGACATCTGCATGACCTCGGCTATTTCTTTTTCGGTGGGAGCACGGCCGAACTTCTGGTTCAGAGACTCAACAACCTTGCTCATACGTTGGTTGAGCTCCTGAAGCCAGGCAGGTTCTTTTATCATCTTGCCTTTATCTCGCAAGTAGTGCTTGATCTCTCCGATTATGAAATGAGTGGCGTAGGTGGAGAACTTGACCCCCATATTTACGTCGTATTTGTCCACCGACCGGATTAGCCCGACATATCCCTCCTGAACCAGGTCTTCAAGCGGCTCACACGCGCCGAGGAAACGACGAGCTATACTTTCCACCAGGTTCGCATACTGCAGCACCACCTCATCCCTGATCTTTGTGTCCCTGCTCCTCGCATAGCGTGCGAGGCGCTCCTGGACTTGCTCTTCCGTAAGCTTCTTGATGTTTGCAGAACGCATTGGTTTTACCCTGTCCGAATGGTTGAATGTTAAATATTAAGGTCTAATCTTCTCGGTATTCCAAGAACTAGGTTCCTGAAGCATCACACATCTAGCCAACCGCGCTGATGAGCTTGAAAATCGGAGCCATAATGGACACAGCAATGAATCCTACTATGCCGCCCATCACGACAATCAAACACGGCTCAATCAAAGAGGTCAGCGCCTTAACCGCGTTCTCAACCTCCTGATCATAGAAATCAGATACCTTCGAAAGCATCTCCGAGAGGCGACCGGTTTCCTCACCGACATCGATCATATGGGTTACCATCCCCGGAAACAGCCCGCTCTGAGCTAGAGGCACACTGATTTTTTGGCCTTCTCGAATAGCATTGCGAGCATTCTCGATTGCCTGCGCTACGACGCGGTTGCCGGCAGTCTCGCCGACGATCTCAAGCGATCGCATCATCGGCACGCCGCTGTGAATGAGCGTGGCGAATGTGCGCGCAAACCGAGATATCGACATCTTCTGAACCAATTCGCCGATTACTGGAAACTTGAGTTTTAACATGTCGATCTGCCACGAACCCCGATCCGTCTTGCGATACCATTGGTAGGCAACTACCCCACCTACGATCGCGACCGCTCCAACATACCAGTAATTGCGCATAACGGTACTAATCCCGAAAAGAGCTCGCGTTGCCGCCGGCATTTCTACGTTCATCGACTCGAAGAGCTCTTTGAACTTGGGCAGAACGAACATAAAAAGCGCGACGACCATCAGGAACGCAAAGATCAATACCAGGATCGGATAGATCATGGCCGACTTGATCTTTCCACGTATCTCCTGTTCGGTTTCCAAGAATGTCGCCAGGCGATCGAGTATTTTGTCGAGGATTCCACCCGTTTCTGCCGCCTTAACCATGTTGACGTAGAGCCGTGAGAATACGTGAGGGTGCTTGCCGAAGGCGTCTGTAAGGCTCATTCCACCTTTTACGTCCTTCTTGCACTGGGCAATAACGGGCTTCAGAGCAGGATCCTTGGTCTGGCCCTCAAGTATATCTAGGCAGCGGACAATGGCCACGCCTGCATCAATCATAGTGGCAAACTGCCGGCTGAAAATGACCATGCTTCTGAGCTTGACCTTCTTACCTGGCGTCGCGATCGCAGCGCCTGACCTAGATCCTCGCGACTTTTCCTCGGTTATCCCAATAACGTGGCACTTCTGCTCGTGAAGCTTTGCCAAAACGAGACTTTCATTTTCGGCTTCGGTCTTGCCCTTTATAGTTTTGCCGTTTGGGTCTATTGCCGTGTATGCGTAGGTCGGCATATTCGATCTCCTTTGGGAATTAGGAAAGCTGGTTCTTTATCTGCTCCCGCTCCCCAACAAGCTAGGGTTTTTATCCTCCCTTGAGAAACCTCTGGAAGTTTTCCTTGTCGATAGCACGCGCCTGAGCGTCCTCCAGCGTGATCATGCCGTTTCTATGAAGGTCTGCCAAGACCTTGTCCATCGTCTGCATGCCGTATTGTGCTCCCGTCTCGATTGCGCTGTAAAGCTGGTGAGACTTGCCCTCCCTGATCAGGTTTCGGACGGCGGCGGTGGCAACCATAATCTCCAACGCAGCGATTCTGCCGCCTCCGATTCTCGGTAGGAGCTGCTGCGCAATAACGGCCTCCAGCGTATTGGAAAGCTGGACTCTAATTTGGTCTTGCTGGTGCGGGGGGAAAACATCGATTACGCGATCAATTGTCTGCGGCGCGTTGCGGGTGTGCAATGTGCCGAAGACAAGGTGACCGGTTTCGGCAAGGGTTAGGGCTGCCTGTATCGTTTCCAGATCCCGCATCTCACCAACTAGAATAACGTCCGGATCTTCCCTTAAGACCGCCCGAAGAGCGTTATGAAACGAGTCGGTGTCCGAGCCGAGCTCGCGCTGGTTGACCATGCCCCTCTTGTGACGGTGCAGGTACTCAATCGGATCTTCCATAGTCATAATGTGAACGGCGCGCTCGGCGTTGATCGTATCGATCATGCAGGCAATGGTCGTCGACTTGCCACTTCCGGTTGGACCCGTAACCAAAATGAGCCCGCTGTGCTTGTGACTAAGCTCACGCAGAATCAGAGGCAGGCCAAGCTGTTCGAAAGTGGGAATCCGATCCGGAATTGCACGGAAGGCCGCCCCTACGCTACCACGTTGTCTATATACGTTGACGCGGAACCGGCCAACGCCTCTTACGCCATACGAGAAATCTAGCTCACGCACCGTCTCAAAGTGTTGGACCTGCTCATTGGTCAGTATGTCATAGACCAGCCTCTGAGTGTCGCCCGGCGAAAGCGGCTGATAGTTGAGATGTTGTAAAGTGCCGTCTACTCTCACCACTGGCGGCAAGCCGACCGTGAGATGCATGTCGGACGATGAACGTTCCAACGCTTCCCGCAGAAGGTCATCCAAATGTACCGTCTCGACCGACCGCGCGGCGGATTCTGCTGCAAAGTCACTTAACTGATCAATCGCTACCTCAGACTTCATTGCCCCCTCCGAGACTTCCTAATCAAACAACTACTATCCCGCATATATGACCCTCAGGCACTCTTCCAGTGTAGTCTGGCCGAGAAGTATCTTGGCAATAGCATCGTCCTTAAGCGTCTTCATTCCGGACTCGATGGCAGCTTCGCGTATGACATGCGCCGAGGCCTTCTGTAAAACCAGGTCTCGTATGCGGTCGTTTACGATCATGAGTTCGTAGACTCCTAGTCTGCCTCTATAGCCTTTGCCATTGCAGTAATCGCAGCCTCGGCCTCGGTAAAATGTGACCCTGGTTTCGCCATCTAGCTCGATTCCAAGCCGCTTGACCGCATCAACTGGCGGCTGGTACTCCTCCTTGCATTTGGGACAAACTAACCTGACAAGCCTTTGAGCCATTACCCCTATAACACTGGAGGCAATAAGAAACGGCTCAATTCCCATGTCAACCAACCTAGTGAGCGCACCAGGGGCGTCGTTAGTATGAAGAGTTGAAAGAACAAGATGACCGGTGAGCGCGGCCTCGGTAGCTATTGTGGCGGTTTCGGCGTCGCGGATCTCACCCACCATCGCAATATCGGGGTCTTGACGAAGCATAGTACGAAGACCTGCGGCGAAGGTAAGTCCCGCGCGCGGATTTATTTGAACCTGCGTCAGCCCCGGAAGTTCGTACTCCACCGGGTCTTCGATGGTCAATATGTTTTTCTCGCCCGAGTTGAGCTTCGAAAGAACTGAATAAAGCGTGGTTGATTTGCCGCTCCCGGTAGGACCGGTAACAAGTATAATGCCGTATGTGCGCGAGATTAGGTTTTCGAATTTCTCAAGGGTCTCGGGAAGTAATCCGAGCTTGTGAAGACCTATAGAGATCGCGCTCTTGTCCAATATCCTAAGAACCACCTTCTCGCCATATATCGATGGCAAAGTCGAAACTCGAAAGTCGTACTGCCTACCATCAATGACAGCACTGATGCGGCCGTCTTGCGGCGTGCGCTTAGTAGCTATGTCCATTTCGGCCATGATCTTGAGCCTCGAGATAAGCGAAGGCTGGATCTTCTTTGGAATCGACATTACCTCATGCAGGATGCCGTCCACTCGTAGACGCACTCGGACCTGGTCCTTGCCAGGCTCAATATGTATGTCGCTTGCACCCTCTTTGACACCGCGCGTGATGATAATGTTGGCAAGCTTTATGACCGGCGCTTCTTCGGAGAGCTCCCTCAGGTGCTCTATCGAGATGTCTTCCTCGTCATCCTCGGAGATATCGGCCTGCGTGAAGTCGATCTCTCCGCTCTCGAACTCCTTTATGACGCTGGATACCTGGTCGGTGTCGCTAGAATCAGAGCGATACAGACGGCTGATCGCATTAATAATGTCCTCTTCCGGCGCAATGGCGGGCTCGACATCGATCCCAGTTAACATGCGTACCTCGTCGATGGCGAAGATATCCAGCGGATTCTTCATCGCTAGGGTCAGCTTGCCGTTCTTGCGAGCAATCGGGATCACCTTAAGCTTTCGGGCAGCACTTTGTGGAACTAGCTTTATGACAGAGCTATCAACCTCCAGATCAGAAAGTTCAATATACGGCACCCCCCATTGGTCGCCCAGGCACTTGACGCGGTCTTTCTCGGAGATGAAACCCATGCTCACGAGCACCTCGCCAAGCGACTCCTGACGCTTCAGGAGCTTCTGCTTCTCCAGCGCCTGCTCGAGCTGATCCCGAGTGATAAGACCCTTCCTGACAAATATCTCGCCGACTGGCTCGGATTTTTGCATGTCAGTTATCAGTGGTCGGTTATCAGATGTCAGGGTCAGAATCAGGCCGGCTCGGAAGCCTTGCGCTGACACCTGAAAGCTGAAAACTCGGATTCCAGTTGCCCCGCTGCCTGCAAGGCAGCGGGGCAACACCGAGCGTAAGCTATGAACGCTCGCCCGGGACCGCAACCCCTCCGAACTCAGGAACTACGGATCGCAAGGTCGCAAACCTGCTTTGTAAGCGCGATTTCCCGATGAGGACTGTAGTCCTCAACCGCGTTCTGGGTCTATATCCGGAGCAATCGCGTACGATCCAGGCTTTGGGAGTTGGGAACCAGTAATTTGTTCCACCTCCAACTCCTAATTACCAATTCCTAGTCCTGGAGGGTCGAGGCCGTAATGAACATCACCACCTCGGTGTGGTCCTTGGTTGTACTCTTGTGCCTGAATAGGTGCCCCAAAAGCGGCAAGTCGCCAAGTATGGGCACTTTCCTCATCTCCTCGATTTCATCGTTTCTGATCAGACCGCCGATGACAATAGTTTCGCCACTCTTAACACGGACTACGTGATCTGTGAAGCGGCTTGAGACTATAGGAAGCGTCACTCCTTGCTCAACGCTGAGCTTGAGAGTGCTGACTTCCGGATGCAGATAGAGCGTTATGTAGCCATCATCGTTAATCTCGCCGACAACAACCATCTGTACGCCCACGCGCTTAGTATCGGTTATGATATTCTGACCTGTGGGCGTGACCTCTATTCGCTGGATGTACGTGACTTCATCGCCGACGAAGAACACGCCCGGGTTTCGCTCAAGACAAACGATGCTCGGAGAGGCAAGCAACTCTGCATCACCGCTGGTGATAAGTGCGTCCAGCTTGGCGGAGAAATTCCACGGCAGCCTATACATCCTGTTGTGCGGGATCTTAACATTCTGCTTGTTCTGAGGACCGGGAGCCATGTCTGTTGCCTTATCGAAGTCGGTAAAGCCCTCGGCCGCTCCGTAATCTCCCCATTTCCAAGTGAGACCTAGTGCCTTCTCTCCGTTCCTGCTGATGCTTGTGATTTTTGAGTCTATTTTGATCTGGGGGGCTTTGACATCCAATTGAGCGGCAAGCTCCATAGCTTTTGCCACAGACTTTTCGTCTCCAACAATCACCATTGTTCGAGAACCCATGACCGGGCCGGCCGCGCCTCTAGACGTCCCCCCGGCGCCCTGCTCCCCTGGCGTTTTATCTTTCGAACCGGATGAGCCTGATTTGCCCGTAGTATCGAAGTCGCGCTCTACCTGCGGCGCCTGACCCGAGGTAGCCTTTGCAGACTTGAACCTGACCAGCTCAAAATCACTTGTGGGTGCGAAGACAATGTCAACACCCGGAACGAGAGCCATGATAGTTTGCGCCAACTGAGTCGGGCTCGCGAACTTTACGCGATAAACGCTCCTAGTACTCTCGATCGTCTGAGCACGCAGCGTAGCCTCGAACTGTTCCGCCAGTGCCCGCGCTTCTTTGACCGATAATTCGGGCCCCGCCAAAACTAACAGATTGTTCTTTAGCCCGACCTGGGGCTGGCCATCTTTTGTCTCGGCCGTACCCTTCGCACTAGCCTCAACGCCAACCTTGCTCACGGCAACATCTGGAAAGCGGCTTTTCAAGAGGGCTATCACGTCATCGGCCTTGGCGTAACTGATCTTAATGATCTCCGTCTTTGAGTCGGGGCCGGCTCCGCTGGTAAGAGTGCGAAGGGATTCCTTGGTCGAAACCAAGTAAGTGTCATTCTCCTTGGTGTACGTATAGCCGCTCAGTTTGGCCACATAGTCAAGTGCTTCTTCCAACCCAACGTTGGAAAGGCTTACAGTAACCTGACCGGTGACGTCCTTGCCAGCGACGATGTTGTATCCGCTCTGCACAGAAAGAGCTTTCAGCACGTCGTTGATGTCTGCGGCTAGGAAGTTGACGGATATTTTGCGCTCGTTGCGAGGAGTTTCGGCCCTACCGGTAACTCGAATACCGCCGCGCGAGGATGGTGCGGGAAGTCGTTCAACAGGCGGCTCAGCAGCACGTACAGACGCATCGGTCGTTTCGGTTATTCCCAACACACTCACCCGCGGCTCGGCATTTGCCGCGGTGACAGGAGTGGATGCCGAAGTCGTAGTCACCGGCGCAAGAGTCGGCACATCAACTACCTTCTTATTAGCGGTAAATACTTTAGGCGCACGTAATTTCGCAGCAATAGCCCTGTATGCTTCACGACGCTCCTCGCGCAACTGCGCAATCTTCTCGGGATCGATCGGCTCAGCAACCTTCGCAGTATCCGCCAGCGAAGTATCGACCTGCCCTGGCTCGACAGTCGGCTTGGTTTCAACCTGAGGTTGAGTATTAGGCAACTCAGGCACTAAACTCACCTTTGGTTCGCTCAACGAGGCAACACCAGGTACGCGAGGCAAACGTGATTTTGCGGCAATAGCCCTGTATGCTGCACGGCGCTCCTCGCGCAACTGTGCAACCTTCTCGGGATCAATCGGCGCTGAAACCTTCGCAGTATTTTTGAGCGGGATATCGCCTTGCGTTGGCTCGACCGGTGGTTTAACCTCGGTCGGAGTTGAAACACCCGCAGGTTCTGATTTGAAAGCCGGATTGCGCTCGACTAAAGGCGTTACGGCAGGCTTTGCTCCTGCCTTCATCACGTGTATCTCCACCCGTCTTCGATCTGCTGACCAGTGGGTAGCATAGTCGAGATAACGAACAGTGTTGACAACTATTCGTGAGATCGGAGGACTGGCTCGAAAGTTCGAGTACTTTACAGAGCGAATTCCGCCGCTTCGTATGTGGACCAAACGTCCTTTGATCTCCAAAGGACCTCGGAATTGGAATCCCACGTACTTGCCGGAATTAGATACAATGGGCACAAACCGCAACGCACATTTGCCTTGAACCGCAATGACAACACGGTCGGCCTTGTTGGTAATACCAATTCCGGTAATGACACTGGCGGACAACTCAGAGCCAACCAACAGCGCAACAAAGACCACCGCGGCCAGTATCAGCCTCCAGGCCGACCCCTCTCGTGTCAAGTTGCTACTTCGCATTCTTCGATCCTCCTAGTCTGACAGGGATATGTCGGTTCTTGTAGACCAGGACCGCCCCGTCACCGGTCACGGAAGCGACTTGGTAGCGTCCGTCGATTGTCTGGCCTTCTTTGACAATATACCTGCCTGTATTGCCTATTCTGATGATGGCGACATTCTGCTCTCCTCGAACGATGCCTGTTAGAACGATGTCTTCTTCCTGTTCGGGTTTCTCCTCTCGCACCGGCTGCGCGCGAGTTGTTTCACTGCGTTGTTGGAAAGGGTTAAGCGGTCTTAAATCGATTTGCGGAACCCTTGCCATAGAGTTCTTGATATTGTTTAGTATTTTGGACACGCTCTTCGGCGAACTAGTGGTAGCTGGAGCAGCCGCGGCATTTTCTCCGGGAGGCAACTTCTGTGGTGCGAACGGGTCTCTGCGTACTGAAAGCTCGCCAAGGCCGGAATCGGTGCTCTCGCCGTACAACTCCGAGGAGATGCACGCGTGTGATCCGTCCAGCGGGTTTCTGTCGGACTCTGCCGAATCTTTAACCTTAGTCTCGGACTTGCTTGCCGGATGCTTGCTTGTCCGCTTGGGGGCCATTAGGCTAAACGACAAATAGCCAATGCAGATCACTACCAGCACGCCGAGAACTGCCAACTGAACTGTTTGTTTCTTGTCTGTTTTCATAGGCCCGCCACCACCTTTCCAGGCCCCGACAGTATCCGCGCGCGTGTATTCTCAAGCTTTCCAGTCTTGTTCTCCTCTTTCAGCAAGAACGCAGTTACTTTAAGCCTCATAGTGAGTGTGGGAGATACGAACGTAGGTAGCCGACTGCCCGGCGGCTCCATCTCAACTTCATCCACCGCTATGATTTTGGGAAAGCTGGTGAGCTTGTATAGAAAGCCCAGCGCATCCATGTAGCGCCCCTGGAGCTCCAATTCGATCTTGAGCTCGTCGTAAGGCGGAGACTTGCTGGCGGATTTTTGGGGGGATTCAGACTTGGCCTCAGAAGCGGACTGCAAGTTGCCCTCCGACGCTTCTTTGCCGCTTGAAAGCGAGCGCTTCAAGGGTGTCTTCTTCTTTTCTAGGGAAGGGCGAACGGCTAGTACCTTAAGATTAACCGAACGTCCGAGTTGCTCGAGCTGTTTCATGAGCGTCGGCACAAATTCCTGGGTTGAAACTGAAGTCTCTAGACAGCGTACTTGGCTACGTGCATCGAGGTATGCAAGCTTGGATGCCTCGAGTTTTTCGGCAATCTGTCGGCTTTCCTCGACACGTTTGGTCTTGGTCTCCATTTCAGAGACCGCGCTCTTCAATTTGCCGGCCACGGCTAAATATAGAAGCACGCATCCGAAAAGGATCACGACGGCGATAATCACCAGCATCGTAACCCCTTTCGAGCTGGCCCTAAGACTGAGTCCGGCCATTGCTCTTGGCTCCTTTCGGCTTGTCGTCGCCTTTCATAACAGCCCCTACCGAGAACTCGATGGCGGGGCGTCCGTCAATTGAGTTTGGTTGACTGTAGTAAAGATCCACCCTTTCGAAATCGGGGATTGCTGCCAGTCGCAGAATGGTCTCTCCAATTCTTGCCTGCGAGATCGATATACCGGTGAGATTCACAGTAGCCCCGGCATCGTCTTTCTTTTCAGAAAGCCTGGTCTCTATGCGTGTCAAATAAGTGGACTGCGGTAGGCTCTGCGTCAAGCGGTCGAGGCTGTTGTACCACCTCATAGTGCGCTCCTTGGCTTTGTTGAGAAGCTCGAGTTTGGGCGCGAGTTTTCTGGTGGCGTTGTCGTATTCCTCGATCTGCCTAACGATTGGCCGGAGCCTGGCGAGTTGGACATCAAGTTCGCCAATGCGCGCGCGAGTTGTGATTAACTTTGTACAAACCCAGCCACCAAGCGCGACCGCACACACAATCTCAGCCAGGATGACCGCCATAAGCCTCCGCATGTCGCGTTCCAAACGCCGTTTCTCGGCGCGACGCGGCGCGATCATGTTGATGGAAGGCATCTAAGAACTCCTTTCGCTCGATTATCAGCCATCCGCAAGCAGCGTTTTTCTATAAGAACCCTTTGCTACGTGTACCGTGGCAGCTAAAGCATGCCTAATTAATCGCTAGGCCGCTTTTTGCTTAACGTCGGCAATCAGCTCCTTAATGGCAAGTCCGGCTCCGATAGCCAAAACGGGCCGGTGCTTGTCCAAAAAATCCGGGCTGAGCTTCTCTATGGAAATTGCACTGTCTTCGAATAGCCTAGCAACCTCGGTCGGTATTCCCAGCTTGGAAGACATATATCTGTCCATGCCGAGCATTCTGGCCGAACCACCAGTTAGGATGACCTTACCGACAAAAGCTTCGGTGTGACCTTCAGGAAACTGGGAATGGTAAAAGTTGATCGAACGACGGATCTCGCGGATCAACTCGTCGATCAATGGCTGTACGACTCTCCAGCTTCGACATTCCGAATCCCCTGAGTCAAGCTCGTCGAGCGGGCACTGTCGCGCCATTTCGAGCTTCATCTGCTCCGACTCGTCGAAAGAAGCCCCGGTGAGGTTCTTAATCGCATTCGTGAAACTATCGCCGGCAATTGGAATGTTTCGCGTTAGCGCGAACTCTCCGCGGCTAACCACATTTACGTCCGTGTGGCTGGCACCCATGTCGACAAGCGCGACCGTCTCGTGTAAGTACCGGTCGGACGAGCTGAGCTCGACGACTGATCTTATTAGGGCAAACGCCTCTACGTCGATGGCAAGTGGCTCCAACCCAGCAGATTCCAGCACCGCAACGCGGCTGTCGATCATCTCGCGCGGCGCTGCTACCAACCAAACGTTCATCTGCCCCGGTTCTTCTGCGTCACCAATGATTTCGAACTCGACGACGCTGTCCTCGATGGAACTGGAAACGTACTTGCTGGCTTCGTATTTGATCGACTTTCTGAGTACCGCCTCGGTCATCTTAGGAAACTGAACTTGGCGGACTATTACCTGCGACCCGGATATACCGCATATTGCCCCCGTCGCTCTGATGCCAGCCTCGCGCAGTAGTCCACGGATTGCTGCGGCCACCTCGTGGACGTTGGTTATAACGCCGTCCTTCATTGTCTCTCTGGGACAAGGCTCGACCGCAGCCGCAGCGACTTCCCATCCTTGGGTGGTTGGAGTCACCTCAACAGCTTTTATAAAGCTCGAACCAATGTCAATACCAACAGTTGATTCCTTGCTGAAAAGTGAGCTTAGCACGCGAGATGAAACCTCCTACAGATTGCGAGACCGACCACAACTAGCCGGCCTCCTACATAGATTATCGTCAGTGACAACCCGAACTGTAGCTCTAGTGTAGGTAGAAAATGAAGATCAGGGAATGTTACGGGGATTTGAGAACAGGTGTGAGGAAGGCGCCAACAAAACCTTTATTGTCATAAAGCTAGCTTCTCAGTGTTAGACCGTTCACTATCAATAAACCGGCTACTACACAGGGATTGATTATGTTGACCCCTCGAGATGCGGACTACTCGCCGCGTTGAAAATGACGCCCAGCTAAGGGAGGGCATTTTGTAAAGCCGTTGGAACGCAATTCTGAAGCGCCACCTAGAAATATCATTCCGAGCGGAGTGAAGAATCCACCACGATACATTCTGCCGTTTACGAAATAGGGGTTGATATGTGTAAGCAATCAAGTTAATATTGTACACTATTTAGGATTTTATACTATTTAGTAGTTATTATGGATACTGGCTATAGAGAGCAAATTAACCAACTTGACCGCCTCAGAAAAGCGCTCAAGAGCGTCGGTATGAAGCTTACATACCAGCGAATGGTGGTTTTTGAGGAGGTAGCAAAGACCAACCAGCACCCCGATGCCGAGGCTGTCTACGAAGCAGTCCGCCGCCACATACCGTCCGTATCGCTTGATACTGTCTATCGCACCCTTTGGCTGCTAAGAGATTTGGGCCTTATCAGGACGCTTGGACCTCAACGGGAGAAGGCGCGCTTCGATGCCAATCCCCACCGGCATCATCATTTCGTATGCAACGCGTGCGGTACCGCCTTCGATTTCGACAGCCCGCAGTTTGACGAGCTGACTGTGTCGTACAAGCTAGAACTAGTGGGACAGGTGCAAACGGCGCATGTAGAACTGCGAGGAATTTGTCGCCATTGTTTGGAAAGCATGCCACTTAGGCAAGAGAAAGAAGCAAAAGAAGCATGAATTTCAAAGGAGGAATTGGAAATGAGCGAATCAGCAACGATGTCTGCGGATCAGCTACGCGTGCCGCTAATTGGCGAGGACGCACCGGCCTTCGAAGCCGAAACTACTCAGGGAAAGATCAAGTTCCCGGATGACTACAGGGGCAAGTGGGTAATCCTGTTCAGCCACCCAGCCGATTTCACACCAGTGTGTACGACAGAGTTCATGACCTTTGCCAAGATAGAGCCCGAACTCAAGGCCCTGAACTGCGAACTGATCGGACTATCCATCGACAGCACCTACAGTCACATAGCC
>JAOAGX010000052.1 GCA_026415535.1 Armatimonadota bacterium
GGAGTAGCAGCTCTGTGTTGCGCGATTGTACTCGGTCGACGCATCGGCTACGGAAGAGAAGAATTTAAGCCGCACAACCTCACGATGACCCTTATCGGCACGGCATTGCTATGGTTTGGATGGTTCGGATTCAACGCGGGCAGCGCTCTCGGGGCAAATGGACTGGCTGCGAACGCATTCGTGGTTACCAATACAGCCGCCGCTGCTGGAGCAATATCGTGGTTGCTGATCGAGTGGTTGCATCGCGGCAAGCCGACCGCCTTAGGTGCCGCGTCAGGTGCGGTGGCAGGTTTGGTGGCTATTACTCCAGCATCGGGCTACGTTTTTCCAACGGCGTGGGTCATCATAGGCTTGCTGGTAAGCGTGTTTTGCTATGGCGCGATCCTGCTCAAGGGCAAACTGGGATTTGATGATTCGCTTGATGTATTTAGTGTTCACGGGGGCGGTGGTACTTGGGGTGCTATTGCTACTGGTCTATTTGCGTCCAAGACTATCAACAGTGCAGCAGCCGACGGTCTTTTCTACGGAAATGCAGCCCTGCTTGGGAACCAATTAATCGCAATAGTCTCGGTGGCAGCGTTTTCGTTTGTCTTGACGCTTGCTATCCTAAAAGCGGTCGGTCTATTCACGCCGCTTCGGGTCGACAAGGATGAGGAAGACGCCGGATTGGACCTCACGCAACACGGCGAAGTAGGCTATTCACTGTAGCGCTTTGAAGGAGGATCCACATGACCAAAGTTGAAGCCATTATCCGTCCGGGAAAGCTGGATGACGTCAAAAACGCGCTCGACGAACTCGGAGTCAAAGGACTCACGGTAGTCAACGTTCAAGGTGCCGGCAAACAAAGAGGTCGGACACAGTTTTACAGAGGACAGGAGTACGTCGTAAATCTACTAGACAAAACCAAGATTGAGACCGTTGTCTCCGACGATATGGTAGAGCCCGTCATACAAGCCATTACCAAGGCCGCGTTTACCGGAGAAATCGGCGACGGCAAAATCTTTCTGAGCAAGGTGGACGACGTTATCCGCATCCGCACAGGCGAACGCGGAGAAGCTGCCATCTAAATTTAATCTCCAGTCGGAAACTTGGAGCAACAAGATTAATCGTCAAACGAAGTCTCTGAGCGTTTAGCGAAGGGGCGGAAGAATGCCGGGGCGCGAAACCTTGAATGCAGCTGTGTTCGACAAACTGACGAAGACCTCCGATTTGTCGGAGGTCTTCGTATCTGAGAGAAATCGCCTTATACAGAAAGCGAACTCGACAGACGGACTACTCCTGATGCACGAGTTCACCCGATTGACAGATGCATTGG
This sequence comes from Armatimonadota bacterium, assembly GCA_026415535.1. Taxonomy (GTDB): domain Bacteria; phylum Armatimonadota; class UBA5829; order UBA5829; family UBA5829; genus CALJES01. The sequence goes on from JAOAGX010000052.1 coordinate 1,316, forward strand.
TGGTGCGAGTCCTTGAGATTGCTTTGGATGAAACCTATCCCAAGAATTCCGCTGGAAAGCGGCGAGCAATGCGTGGTATTGCCATTGCGGCAGTTGGTGGATACGGCAGGCGTGAGATGTCGCCGTATTCCGACGTCGATGTTGCCTTCATAGTTGAACGTGAAGAAGACGAGTCTATCGATCCGGTCATAAAGCGCGCATTCCGTACTTTGATGGACGTGCTGGACGCGTCGGGGGTTAAGGTCGGTTACTCCTACCGACGGGTTGACGACGTGGAAAACCTACCCCTAGAAACCCAAACGGCACTCTTTGACGCTCGGTGTGTGACGGGAAGCCGTATAGTGTTTAACACGTTCAACATGAACCTGAAAGCAGCAATCTCCCCCTGCGCATTCGTGCACGGTCACGCTGAAGCTCGAGGGGTGGAAACAAAAAAGGTGTCTACACCGTTCGTGGTTGAGCCTGATTTAAAGGATGGTGCAGGCGGGCTGCGCGATATACATGCGGCCAGATGGGTCTCCCAGATAGCGTTTGGGTTTGCGCCGGATGCGGTTTGGGATGGCTTAAGATCGCGTGGAATTCTGCGCGATTTCGAGGTGAGCGAGATATCTGCCGCCACGGAGTTCCTAGCTCGAACGCGAAATGTCCTGCACAGTATAGTCGGCCGGCCGATGGACTTGCTGACTCGCCCGCGTCAGGCAGAGGTAGCCGAGGCGATGGGCTTTAACAAGCCCAAAGGGCTTATGGCCGAATACTATACTCACACTCACGGCGTGTTTCGAATTTCAAGGAAGGTCATCAGCACTTGCCTTCAACAAGAACTAGAGGTGGAACCGGGCGTTATAGCTAAGGGCAGGTTGCTTAAGATTCTCGACCGCGATTTGCTTGAGCGTGACCGTGCCGCAATTATCCGCGTGTTCAGCCATGCTCAGCGTTACAAACTGCAGATTGATCGCGATTCAGCATATATGATATCTGAATCCGCGGAGCGACTTTTGCCCGACCACGCTTTAGGTCGTTTGTTTGTCGACATTCTCTCTCACGCAGGCGCAGCGCGAATTCTCAGAAACATGGCCGACCTCGGCCTAATCCAAATAATGATACCTCGGTTCGACGAATTGCTTCGGCTAATCCCCGGTGATGTCGCCCATGTTTTTACCGTCGGGGAACATTCTTTGCGAGCCGTCGAAGAGCTCGAAGCTATACTTTCAGAAGAAAACACGGTTTTATCCGACGTTTTCTCTCGAATTCAACACCTCGAGGTGCTCTTTCTCGCCACTCTTCTGCACGATATTGGCAAGCTCGACTCGAAACCGGATCACGCCAAGACTGGCGCACTAATGGCAGCTAAGATTGCCTCACATATAGGACTACCAAAGGAAGCATGCGATAAAGTCGAGTTTCTGGTACGAAACCATCTGCGAATGGGCGAGACAGCACGTCTGCGAGATCTCAACCAGCGAAAAACCATCCGTGACTTCACGGCGATAGTTAATAACCTCCAAATGCTCGACATGCTTCTGCTACTTACTATAGCGGATTGTCGGGCTGTTGGCACCGCCCAGTGGAGCCAGATCCAGACGCGCTTTCTTCTGGAATTGCACGAACGCGCAGCCGCCGCTCTTCGTCGTCCAGATATCCTAGAAGCGGACCTGGATAGCCACAGAAATCGCATTCGCAGAGAGCTGTCTCTGGCAAATCTGCCGCCGGAGGAGGTGGAGGAGCACTGCTCGTCAATGCCCGCAAGCTATCTGTTGAACACATCACCCGAAACACTGGCAACGCACATTGGATTCGTTCGAGTAGCCAGAAAAGGTGTGCCCGCAATTGACATTCGCGATGACCGATCGGGCCAATTTACTCAGATCACGGTGGTTACGGCGGACAAGCCGGGTCTGCTTAGCGAAATAGCCGGTGCTTTGTACGCGGTGAATGTGGATATTCATGCCGCTCAGATATTCACTCGCGAGTCTACAAATGACCGCATTGCTATCGACTCGATCTACGTCAACTTCGAGGGCCGACAACTTACCGAAATGAAGAAGATGGAGGTTGAGGGCGAGTTGGCAAAACTACTGAGCGGTCAACTTACGGTGTCCGAACTTCTCAAAAGACGCAACCGACTCGATTTCAAACTGCCATCACGAGTAGTTGTTAAAGCCCTTCACGATATATCTGACCACGAAACCGGTATCGAGGTGCGCACCGAAGATAGTCCTGGCCTGCTCTATCAACTCACGCGCAAGATTGCCGAACTAGGTTGGAACATCCACAGCGCCCGCGTTTCCACGTGGGGACAGGAGGCTCGCGATGTTTTCTACGTTACTCGTAGAGACGGTTCAAAACTATCCGATGAAGATGTCGCTTGCCTAAGTGCGTTACTTGCGGAGTAAAAAGTCAGACCTCGATAATTAGGATTCGTGGTACTTCAAAACGGCAAAGGATGACCGGTATTTTCAACGCTAGGCTAAGGGAGGTCAGTGTTACGGACGATTCTTATTTTCGCTCAGAATAACAACTTGCCTAGCTCGCTGTTCTGAGCAAAGCGAGGAATTTGCGCACTAGAAACCAAACTGTCTAGCTCGGCCTTGAGAGTTTCAAGGCCATGGCTCCTTATCTTTACCTGCTCAAGAAGGGTAAGCCAAATGAGCCTATTAATAGGCGTATAGTTGTTTGTAGGGCCGCTTGCTTAATGGTGCCAGCTTGACAAACTGGTCAACGTTCACCTGTGCAACGTCAACACCAAAATAGGTGCCGTAGAGTTCGACATACTTCAGTAGCGAATCCCTGTCCTTTTCCTCCAGATTGACAACTCCGACTCCGTTGCCAAGCTGGTAATCTGCAAGTCCGCCACGAACCAGAATCGCGCCACCGTGCATTCCTGTGCCCACATGGCTGAAATAATGTAGTTCGCCGGGTTTTAGTGTAAGCCCCAGAATGATAATCAATCCACCTGCCATGTATTCCCCGAGGAAGTCTTGGGTAGTGCCACCGATAACTACTATGGGCCTCATAGAACCGAATTCTTTCATATGAATGCCGGTGCGATATCCTGCGTCGTCGCGGATGAAAATTTCGCCGCCCCTAGCCGAAAAACCCGTAATGTCACCTGCGCGACCATGCACGACAATACGCCCTGCGTTCATCGTGTTCCCGGTGCCGTCCATCACGTTTCCGTAGACGGTAATCGACGGCCCATCGAGAAACATCCCAAGGTCGTTGCCAGGCGTTCCTAATATTTCGATCTCAAGCTCGTCCAGCGCTTTACGGTCGGCAGCTTCATAAAGATTAGTCCCGATATAACGCTGGCCAGCCACGTTACGCAAAGTTATGTGCTTGGCGCCAATCGAGACAGCACTTCTAATCTGTTGATTAAGTTCCCGGTATGGAAGACCCGCTGCGTCGATCTCTACCTTAGAGTTGGTAATAATGCTTGACACTTAAGTCCCCCTCTAATTCCCGGCAGGAGCTACGCCCAACACGTTGAGTTCCTCGGTCGTCAGCCCAATACCTCGCAATTGGCTTCTACTGCCACGTAGGCTCTCGATTGAGTTGATCCCCATTCCCCCGAGCATTTCTTTGATCTCATGCGACCATCCTTTGACCAAGTTAACCAGTCTCTTCCTGGCTATGTCGGGGTTGACTCGCTTTGCTAAATAAGGGTCCTGGGTTGCGATACCCCAGTTGCACTTGCCCGAATAACACTTTTGGCACAGGGTACAGCCAACAGCGATTAGTGCGGCTGTGCCTATATAAACGGCATCCGCACCCAACGCAATGGCCTTCACAACATCACCGGCGCTACGAATTCCTCCCCCGGCAATCAGGGTTACCCTGTTGCGAATGCCTTCGTCTCGTAGTCGTTTGTCTACCGATGCCAGTGCGAATTCTATTGGTAAGCCAACGTTGTCTCGGATTACTTTTGGTGCCGCGCCTGTACCACCCCTAAACCCGTCTATCGCGATCACGTCGGCGCCAGCCCGCACGATCCCACTTGCGATAGCGGCAGCGTTATGCACTGCCGCGATCTTTACCGATACCGGCACCCGATAGTTCGTGGCCTCCTTGATTGCGTATACCAGCATACGCAGATCCTCTATCGAGTATATGTCATGCTGGGGGGCCGGTGATATTGCATCAGTTCCAGCCGGGATCATTCTGGTGATGGATACAGATTCGCTCACCTTCTCGCCTGCCAGATGTCCGCCGATTCCCGGCTTTGCACCCTGGCCGATTTTGATCTCGACTATTCGTGCTGCGTTGAGATAGTCGGGATGGACTCCAAAACGGCCCGACGCTACTTGCACTATCGCGTGATCGCGGTACTTGTAGAAATCCGGATGAAGTCCCCCTTCTCCCGTATTGAACAAAGTTCCAAGTTCTACTGCAGCTTCCGCCAGTGCCTTTTGCACGTTGTAACTGATAGCTCCATACGAGATTGCCGAAAAGAGGATCGGGGTCTCTATCTGAACCTGCGGCGGCATAGATGTGACGAGTTTCCCGTTCTCGATTTCAACTCCGTCAGGCTTGGCTCCGAGGAAAGTTCTAAGCTCCATAGGCTCGCGAAGCGGGTCTATAGAGGGATTTGTTACCTGACTCGCGTTGATCAATAGCTTGTCCCAGTAAACAGGCATAGGCTTATCGTTGCCTGCCCCCGTCAACACTACCCCGCCAGTCTCCGCTTGGAGGTTTATGTCCTTCACGTGTTCACTGGACCAGCTCCCATGAGCCCGGTACTGAGCCGGATTTGGACGTATCGTTAGCGCATCGGTCGGACAGAGCACTGCACAACGCTGGCAACCTACGCAATCCTCGGATCGATGTTTAATCAGGTCTTCCTCCTCTTCGTAGTAATGCACGTCGAACGAGCACTGCCTGATACACACCTCACATTTGATGCACTTATCATAATCACGCTCGACTGAGAACTCGGCAAGACGGTTAGACCTGATCCGAAAATCGCTGGCCTTGCGCTGCGGAGCTTGGATTGCGTTTCTTGAGTTGTTTCTTGGAGCGTTCATCGGGCTACCTCCGCCATGGGTCTTGCGGCCGACGTGTTTCGTTTTCTTGAATCGTCCGGCTTGGGCAGCGAACCTATCTTGCCTACCACAGGCATGCCACCCATGGGAGTCCATACGTTGTCGAGCTCGGGTGAGACCAATCTGATCGAGGCTTCTTCAGACGAGAAATACAGAAAGTTGCCTCGCGTAGCTGCAGTAAGCGGGCGAAGCCGAATCCTGTCGGTGAGCGCAATCATCTGATTGTTGTTCGCGATAACAACGCTAAACGGTCCGTTCATCAGTAGCCCACCGTAGACCGACCGAAGAGCCGTATGGAGCTCTTTTTCATCTTCACTCATGCGATCAATCTCTTCCCAAAGCGGCGGCGCGACGATCTTAGCAAATATTTCCGGAGGCAACTTCTGACGCCTCATAATAAGATCAACCGCATAAGACATAACCTCTGTGTCGGTGAAAAGAGTACACTTATAACCTATCGTTTCTAGGAAAGCACGGTTAGCCCCGTAGGAACTTAACTCCCCGTTATGAACCACGCTCCAGTCGAGCATACAAAACGGATGTGCGCCGCCCCACCATGCTTGGCTATTTGTTGGAAACCGACTATGTGCAGTCCAAATGTAGGCCTTATAATCATCGAGTCGAAAGTACTCGGCAATCTGCTCGGGGTAGCCTACGCCCTTGAAGACACCCATGTTTTTCCCACTGGATACCACGAAAGCCCCGTCAAGCTCGGAGTTTATCTTTAATGAGCTCTGAACCACGAAATCGTCGTCATTTACGAAGTTTGTCCCCTGGGGTTTCGGCCGAACGAAGTAACGGTATACGAGCGGCTCACCCGAAATGCCGGCTGTCTTTCGGGTTGGCACTTCTTCTGATCGCTCCACCTGGAACGCCGTTTCCAGAAAACGCTCGGTGTCGTGACGACAATCACGGTTGGTAAACATTATGTGAAGAGCGTAGTAATCCTGGTGTTCAGGATAGATCCCATAAAGCGCGAAACCGGCACCCAGACCGTTCCCGCGCTCCTGCATATTAATCATCGCGCGGAACACCGGCTCTCCGGAGAAGACCTTCCCCGTGGAATCCATCATCCCGAAAATTGCGCACGAACATAGGACTTTATCGTCGCAGTATGGGTTGTTCAGACGTTGCAGGTCTTTCACAGCCAGTTCCTCCCCCTTCCGTGAATACGTTCTTCGCGGATTTCCGGAGGAAGGCAAATCAGACCTAGCTTCCCGTCCAGCAGCTCGTCCTCCATACCATCGATATTGATACCCGCACGCATCATTCCCGTCAGCAGACCGGCGCGCTCCACATCATCGGTCAGAATCAGTCCCACTAGTTTCCCGTCCCGTATCACAAGCTTCCTGTAGCCCTTTGGGTCATGTCTCTTAAACACGCGGAACCCATTGCCACCCTCTTCCGTTGCAAAACCGGCAGTCATCACTGGTCGATGAAAGAAGCTAACTGAGTTCACGCTCATTCCAACATTATATTCAGCAGCTCTGCCTGCCATGTTCATTCCGGCAACCCTGCCTCCGATATAGGCATTCGGCAGGATGGGAATCACCCGCTGTCCGCCTGTAAGAGGGTCGTATGCCTCGGCAATATCTCCGGCGGCATAGACATTGGCGATGTTGGTTCGCATGTGGCGGTCTACAAGAATACCTTTTCTTACTGCTATCCCGCTTGCTTCCACTATTCCAATCCTGGGTGTCACGCCGACTGTTATGAACGCCGCATCGCAGACGAGCTTTTCGCCGGTATCTATTGCGACTGCATAAACGTCGTTCGAGTCATCACTGCCCTCAATCGCGGTTACCGCAACGCCTGTGAGCACCTCGATTCCGTTCTCAACAAGCGTCTGCAACACGATCTCAGACGCGGTCTCGTCAAGCGTAGTAGCGAGAACCCTAGGCGCGAGTTCAACAACGGTAACTTCCAGATTCATTTCCCGCAAGGCTTCAGCGGTTTTGAGTCCAGTTAGTCCGGCACCAATCACCACAGCTCGACTGGCATGCGACAGCCAACCGCGCGCTCTGCGAGCGTCGTCCATAGTGTTCATAAAGAATACTCCGGGACGGTCGATACCGGGTATTGGTGGAACGATAGGAGCTCCCCCCGCCGCCAACAATAGTGATTTGTAGCCTATCTTCTCGCCGTTATCCAGCGTGACGCTGTTGTTTGTCGGATCTACCGATGTAACTTCGTGCCCCAGCAGCCTCGTCACCTGATAGCGATCATAAAAGTCGAGAGGCCTATAGTAAACGTTCTCCTCCGCCACTTTGCCTGACAGAAAGTACGTGATCAACGGTCTCGAGTACGTGTGCTCTGTCTCCGATGCAACAACCCCGATAGTTCCCGTCGAATCGAGCTTGCGTATTGCCTCTATCGCTCCGATAGCGGCGGTCGAATTGCCAACGATCAGATAGTCGAAAGTACTAGACATCTTCGACCTCCTCAATCACAAGCGCGTCGTTTGGGCAGTGCTCCACACACGACGGAAACCCTCGCTCCAAGCACATGTCGCACTTGAGCGCCGTGTAACCATTTCTCTCGTCGCGTACGATTGCTCCGTTCGGACACATCAAGATGCAAGTCCAGCAGCCTACGCACTTCGATCGATCAACTGTTACCAGACCCGTCTGAGGATCCTTTCTCATCGCACCGGTAATGCACCCGTAAACGCAAAGGGGTTCTTCGCAGTGCCGGCACATGGAAGCAAACGACTCACATCCGCGCTCTTCAAGCTCCACGCATGACAACGTAGGTGGCGCGGCCGGCTTGAAGGCCTTGGAGATGTTCTTGCTTGGAGAGTGCTCCACTTTGCACCAGATCCTGCAAAGTCCGCAACCTATACACACATTGGGATCGGACTTTATCCGAAGCATGCTATTGCCTCTTATCCAGATCAGAATCCTTAGTCCTGTTTAACATAAAAGTCCCTCCGCTGCTCATCCATGCAGCAGAGGGACAGACACTGTCCGTCCGGTCGTAGACTTACTCTGTCTTCGCCGACGATTTTCTGATTTCATTATAGCCGGGTGACCAGGTCATGTCAACCTTTCCCCTGCCCATAGGATTAAGTATGGATACTTGTGTCTAGTGGTGTTTTAGTGACACAACCGCCAGTAGGATCTGCGATTTCAGGGCGAGGTTCATATCGAACCTCGCCCCCCGATACGCCAACCGCATTTCAGGCGGTTGGCTTCGCGATTGCCCTTAATCTTTGAACTACCGAGGTTCCAGCTCCGGAATAAGCTGTATGTCGCTGTCCGTGCGCGGCCACAGCCAGCGCACACAACTCCCGTTCCACGAGGTCGTCGTGCGCATTATACCGGTCACCGCATAGTAGTAGCCCGGCTGGATCGGATCACCGGCGTAGCCGGAAGGCACTCGCACTCGAACGCCTAACGCCTTAACTTCCTTAGTGCACCACGTACCGTCCCATAGGTTGCTTCCGTCATCGATCCAGAAGTTGTAGGGGGGTATACCAAACTCCGAACAAGTGCAGCGCCCCCAAAGGCTTACAAGCTGGCCGACACTGTTCAGTCCGTATGCCGGCCGCGGTGGGTCGAACCCGTCACAGAAGTCGTAAAGACCGGGTTGGCTACCAAGCTGACCTCCACCGGATGCCCTATTGGTCTGGCCCAGCGAAGTTATAGGAGTGGTTCGACCTTCCAATATCGAAGCATACTCGGTGATCATCAGCTCGCAGCCGTTGAGCACGGTCCGACCGTAAACCGTCACTACGTCACCGATAGCCCAGTCCTCTCTTTCCATGACGCCAATCCCAGCGAATCGGCCGCCCAAGGAAGCTTGTTCCGCCAAGTACCAGCCATCCTCACCAAAGTTCGCTGTGACGACTTTGCTTCTAATTAGGACGTCGGTGCCAAGATCCTCCAGTTTGGCTTCACCAATGTTAACAGTCTTTGGCGGTTCTTGGATGTAGACCAGGTAGTCTTCGACCTCGCCATCCGGCGCAGCGCCCTTATAGGACAACCCTCCGACGCTGCTGTAGCGCACACGTGCGAAAGTGAAGCCCGGCCTAGCATTTGCTGGAGCCACAAGGGTAAACGTGTTTGTTCCCGCAGTAACCGGCTGGCTGGCAAAGACTTGATCGCCGGGCTGTTCCCAGTTCCCATCACCCTGCCAGTCTACCCAGGCGTCGATGTAGCCCGGGGCGGTTACGGTAAACGTGGGTTTGTAAGGACATCCGGGTGCAATGTTAGTGCAATCCGCGCCATCCTCGTCGTCGGCCTCAGGGGGATTGTTGTCATCCCCAAGCGCCCATCGGTGAGGTTGTCCCTCGCGCTCCTCGTCGATTAGCACGCCCAGAGTCATTCCTAAAACAATCCCGTGTCTAGCGC
>JAOAGX010000053.1 GCA_026415535.1 Armatimonadota bacterium
CCAATATACTGAGATCGCTGAGGCTATTTCCTCAATAATATTTTGCTCTAAAAGGGGTAGTGCATCTGTGAAAATGTCCCAAAAGCAATTACCATCTACATTTTATTCTTACATTAAACCCCTTGCGAACATTCGTCAGGGTTATAATACAAGAAAGAGCACAAAAGAAAAAGGTATATAGAGAAGAAATCGTCCCCCTTGAATGGTTTATTTCCTTTTCTCTTTTAAAAATTTCTTATCTAACCCTCAATCCGTTATTTCTTCCATCTGCATTTTAAGGTGCGGGGAAAAAGACATCGGTGATTTCTTTTTAGGCAGGGGTTTATAAATATCGGTTGAGATAAGCTCGGTTAGGTTATCGTCCCCTTTTTTGATTGCCCGATAAGTCTTAGCGATTATCGTCCCATCCGCCTTTCTCTCAACATCGCTGAAAACCCTTATTTCGTCAAAATCCTTCCTCCCAAATATCCTGAATATCAACCTTCTTCCTTTCACCTCTCCCTGAATGTATATTGGAAAATCCCTATCGTTGGCAAAAACCAAATCTACATAACCCCAAACAACCGTTGCATCTCTTCCGGGAGCGACATACTTAACCGGTCTTGCATGATGTCCTCTTTTTTTAACATTCAAACCAGCTAATAACACGGCGTTGTAGAGCGTAGTTGAAACCTGACATACACCGCCACCGAGTCCTTCTTCCAATTTCCCCCTAACGAATATCGGTGCAGCCTGAAAGCCACGACTCATCAGACGCGGTCCTACGGCTTCGTTGGTCGAAAATCGCATACCTGGTTTCAATACGATTCCATTGATGGCGTTTGCGGCAAGTCGTAAGTTGTGAGTTCTACCTCGCTTAGCGGGGTTGAAGGAGGTGGTGAACCGTGATAGAAGGGTATCAATCTTGGCGGCGTCTTCAGTTGTAACGTCTGGTTTGTCAACTTCTATAGGAAGGCCGATCACCGAAAGCCCCGAGCTTAAGGCCCGCGACACCATTAGAACCGCTTTGTCCTGGTTAACTTTGATGCCGAACCCTTCTGGTTTGATTTCTAGCCGATCTTTTACAACAAATAGCCTAGCATCCTTGTGAGGTCGGTCTATTTTATATGCAAGCTCTGCGATTGTCTTGCGTAAACGAGTATTGTCAGTTACCAAACGCGCACCAAAACGTTTTCCGCTTCCCCACGGTGTGAGTACGCATACGGCGCGATGGAATATGTTGCCTTGCCGGCCGACAGCCATTGCTCGGTTGAGCGTCCCGCGGATGTCTACGTGACCGCCGAGTTCCGCGACAGTGCCCGTCCATCGAGCGTCAAGCGCAGTGAGGGTGACCGGTCTCTTGACACGTTCAGCTGCCCACTGGCCGATTTTTGCCTTGGCCTGAGATCGTGTCAGACCGCCCAAGCGGATGCCGGACACGACTACATCCCTGCATACGCGTCCGCTTCGGCCAAACGAGATCGTCAGCCCGAATGCGACAACGGCGCTTACCACTATTACAACCGCCAATCCGGCGGCTATGCGGCGAAGTGTTGCGTACACAATTCTCAGTCTGTTGGACCTCTTGCCAACTCCTTCTAAAACAGGGGGCTTCTCTCAACCTCCTTACGAAAGTAGAAGAAGTCGTATTATGTCAGATTACTTTTTACTTTCCGAAAATGGATGTGTAGCTCACCCTGCTGTCAGAAGAGGTTTGTAGTGAGGTCCGTGAATCATCTGACTTTACTGAAGATCGCGATCATTTAAGGAGTTAACTTGCCCAAATGCTGAGCCCACTTTTATCTCAACGACGTATCTTGTCTTCGCCAGAGTGTGCCTGAGGGTGTATCTTCCAATGTGATACCTTGCTTCGCAAGTTGAGCGCGGATCTCGTCTGCGCGAGCCCAGTTCTTAAGTTTGCGAGCTTCTTCTCGTTCCTTGATTAGCGCTTCGATATGCGCGTCTATGCTGGTTGCTGCTTCAGCCGCCTCGCGCAGCTTTAGGCCCAGGACTCGATCGAAGTCGTAAAGAGCGTCGAGGACGCCGTAGTCTTTTCTAACTTCTGCTTCGCGTATCATTTCCGAGACCGTAGCCATTGCCTGAGGCATGTTCAAGTCGTCTTCAATCGCAGCCCTGAATCGGTCACGGTAATCGGCAACCCAAGGACCTTCTTCGCCTCCTATTTGTTTTGCCCGTGCTGCGAAATCCTTTAGCGAGCCATAGCCCGATGCAGCCGCATCCATTGACTCCCAAGTGAATCGCAGTTTCTGGCGATAGTGGGCCATCAGGCATGCGTACCGGTAAGCTAACGGATCATATCCCTTGTCTATTAACGTCTGAAGGCGGATAAAGTTGCCTTCGGATTTGCCCATTCTACGTTCTTCGCTGTTACCTGAGAGATCACCGACCAGCAGAAATGTGCCGTGCATCCAGAATCGCACGAATTGTTTACCGGTTGCTGCTTCGCTTTGCGCAATTTCGTTTGGGTGGTGTACCCATATGTGGTCTTCGCCTCCGGTGTGGATGTCAAGTGTCTCGCCCAAGTACTTCATAGCCATCGCCGAACACTCGATATGCCAGCCCGGGAAACCGATTCCCCACGGCGATTCCCAGCGCATTATGTGGTTTTCGAATCTGCCAACCGCCTTAAACCACAGGGCGAAATCAGCTGGATGTCTCTTGGCCGGATCCTCTTGAACCTCGTTCCTTGCTGCAACTACCTTTTCTTCGAGAGACTGTCCGGTAAACTCGGTGTACTTTGGGAAAGTTGTCACGTCGAAGTAGACAGCCTGATCGGTTTCATAGGCGTGGCCGCGCTCGATCAGCCGCTTGATCAAGTCGATCATATCGGGAACGTGCTCGGTGGCACGGCAGATGATCTTCGGCATCTTGATATTGAGCAGTTCCAGATCCTTCCAGAATACTTCCTCGTAGTATCTAGCGATCTCCCATATGCTTTTACCTGCCTCTCTTGCACCTTTCTCCATTTTGTCCTCGCCGGCATCGGCGTCGGAGGTCAGGTGTCCTACGTCAGTCACATTCATCACGTGCTTGACGTCGAAGCCCTCGTATTCAAGAGTCCTGCGGAGGATATCGGAGAAGATATAGGTCCGAAGGTTTCCGATGTGGGCATAGTTGTAGACCGTTAGCCCACAAGAGTACATCCGTACCACGCCGGGCTCGACAGGTTTGAACTCTTCTTTTCGGCGAGTGAGCGTATTATACAGACGCAGAGCCATCTCCGTCCCCTTTGCTTTCGAGTTTCTGAAGTCGCCTTTCCAGCTCTTCGATCTTACGTACTAAGCATCTCATCATTTCACCTTCCGGGTCGAGATCGCGGCCGTGGGTGAGCGGAGTTTCCTCAACTCGACGGCCGTCCTGCACGACCACTCGTCCCGGGTTACCGACCACTACTGAGTTGGGAGGAACATCTTTCAGTACCACGGCGTTGGCTCCCACTCTAACGTTGTCGCCCAGTGTAATCGCTCCGAGGACCTTGGCGCCGGCACCCACGACTACGTTGTTGCCGAGTGTCGGATGGCGTTTCTTTTTTTCCAGGCTGACGCCGCCAAGTGTAACGCCGTGATACAGAAGGCAATTATCACCAATCTCCGCCGTCTCGCCGATAACTACGCCCATTCCGTGGTCAATGAAGAATCCCTTTCCGATTTTTGCGCCAGGGTGTATCTCAATACCGGTGACTGCTCTGTTGATTTGGGATATCAGCCTGGCCAAAAACTTGAAATTGTGACGCCAGAAAAAGTGGGCAATGCGGTGCCAGATTATGGCATGCAGGCCCGCATAAGTGAGCGCCTCCCAGGCGTTTCGTGCAGCCGGGTCGTTGCGGAAGATGGCTTTCCAATCGGCGCGAAGTGTGTCAAACATAGCAAACACAGTCTCACGGGCAATTCCTGCCCTAAAGAGAAGGACCTCTCGCCCGATTGCGAAAGGCCCATTACATCCTTGCACCGAGTATACCACACGGACCAGGCTTGCGCAAACCGAAACTGAGCGAGGTTGTTACGACAGAACGCAACGCCGGCATTTTTGGCTATTTTGCGCTTCCCGAGTAGGCGAGAAAATAGTTGGAGACACGCTTATTGGAGAAAACCAACGTCATGCAGGGGGAACGAAGAGCGCGCGGCTAACATTGTTGCGTTTTTGCGCGCTCTTCATGTTTTTGGATGAGTACCGTGTCTGTTCATAGCGTATTTTGCTACTATGTTTTTTGTTCCTTGGCCATACGTTCTTTCATCCGCGTGCTACGCATTTCTCCACCGCGCCGGCCGATTTCCGCGTAAAATTCGGAGCCGCGTTCTTGCTTGACGGTTTCTCCGCCTTTCTTACCGATATCTCGATAGAACTGGGGACCGTATTTGCGCTTTACGGCTTCTCCGCCCTTTCGTCCGGCCTCTTTGGCCAGTTGAGGATTGGCTGCGAACCCCCCTTGCAGGTCATGTTCGTGTGACCCGCGATGAGCTTCGGCAATCTTTCTAGCCCCTGGAGACCCTTTTTTTGGCCCGGGCTTATCATTGGCCATGAGGTCACCCCCTCCCAAAAGGTTGTTGCTTAGTTGGGTGCAGCGTGCTTTGCAATGATATGCCAGCCGAACATTTGTCAAACATATCCGGCAATCACGCATTAACTTACCCAATTATACCAGGTATAGAAACAGTTAAGGGGTGTTAATATCACCTCGACAGCCAATAACTATCCCAGTATGTGCTCGACTGTCAACCAGCAGTCATACATATTGTCCTGCTGTTCAAGCTTTATGTGTAGCGAACTAGGGGTGAAAGTTTGCAGAGGCAAACTCTACTGTGCGGCCATATAAGGAAGATTCAGGTGAGATCAAATATGCGCCGACGCCAGGCATTTGAATGTTTGATATGCCTTGTCCAGGCCCGGTGCGGGACGAGGCTCGTAGGTTTCCAGCTCGAAAGAGTTTCGCACGATCTCGCGCGCCTCATCCAGCGAAGATACAAAGCCTCGACCTATCGCTTGTATCAGCACGTTCCCGCTGGCTGTTGCTTCCACCGGACCGGCCACAACACTCCGACCGGTGACGTCGGCTGTGAGCTGTGATAACAACTTATTTTGCGTTCCGCCACCTACTATGTGGATCGGGTCGTGTCGTCGGCCGAGCATCTCGTCCAGTTCTTCGATGGTGGCTTTGTAGCGAAGTGCCAGGCTGTCCAGTACACATCGAACTATCTCGCCCTTGGACGATGGAATCGGCTGACCAGTGTCTCGGCAGAAGTCTCGGATTCGCGTGGGCATGTCGCCCGGCGCGAGGAATATCGGCAAGTCGGGGTTGATAATTGCTGCGAAGGGTTTGGCTTGCGTAGCCAAATCCGTAAGATCCGAGTATGACATTTCTTCGCCAGCCGCGGCCCAGGTTCGCCGGCACTCCTGCACGATCCAAAGGCCCATAATATTCCTGAGAAACCGGAAGGTTCCGCAGACACCGCCTTCGTTAGTGTAGTTCTTCTCGTAGGAGGATTTATTTATGAGTGGCTCTCGAAGCTCGACGCCCATCAGCGACCAGGTACCTGAGCTGAGATAAGCATGTCCTTCGCCGACGGCCGGCACCGCTGCGACCGCGCTTGCGGTGTCGTGGCAACCGGGCGCCACGACCGGAATTCCGGAACCTCCACCTAAATCTTCGACCACACTATTGTGCAATACTCCCACGGTTGTCCCCGGTTGGATAATCTTGGGAAAGATATGTCCGGGAATGTCCAAAGTCTCGGCCATATCTCTTGCCCAGTCGCCTTGACGAGGGTCGTATAGCATCGAAGTTGTGGCGATTGAGAACTCACTGACTTTTTCCCCAGTCAGCCAATAGTTGAAGAGGTCGGGCATCATTAGGAGTGTCGAGGCGTATTTGAGTGCGGTCGAGCCCGCATCGACCATCGCGTATAGCTGAAAGATGGTGTTTAGCTGCATAAACTGTATTCCGGTGCGTTCGAAAATTTTCTCGCGAGGGATGATGCGGAAGACCTTGTCCATAATTCCATTTGTGCGGCTGTCGCGGTAGTGGAAGGGCAGCATAAGTAGCTCGCCATCTTCGCCCAGAAGGCCAAAATCCACTCCCCACGTGTCAACACCGATCCCGTCGATTTCCCCGTCGGTTTCTTGGAGAGCCAGTTTGATTCCCTGCTTGATGTCTGCGAACTGCCGTGGTACGTCCCAGTGAATGTGGCCCAGAATATTCACTGGCCCGTTGGGAAAACGATGGACTTCCTGTAGGATCAGCCGATTTTCCTTGATTACGCCAAGCAACGCTCGGCCGCTTTCCGCACCGAAATCTATTGCAAGAAACTTACCGTCCTTTGCCATAGGTTTCTCCAAGTTGCTGACGGCCAAAGGCTATTGCGATAAAACACGCTTGTCGCAACAACCAAGGCCGGTTTTAGGTTGACGACCGGTGTCAGGCCCCGAACTTTTCTTGAATGCCCATAAGTTGTGTTATGATCTTCATCACGTCGATGCCGCGGATGCGGCCCAAGCCACCTGCTGTGACGGAGCGCTCGTCGTATCTTTCGCATTTGTCGGTTCGAACTCCGTCACCCCAGAACACGATTGGGACAGGGTCACCCGAGTGGTCTTTTACGGCACAAGGGGTAGAGTGGTCGGCCGTAAGGACAACATAGGTGTTTTCAGGCAGGTGCGACATAATGTAGCCTACCATTTCGTCGAGCTTATTGATCATGTTGAGCTTGATCTGTGGGTTGTCGTCGTGGCCGCCGACGTCCGCGCCCTTTACGTTGCACAGAACGAAATCGTGGTCGGCGAGCTTCTCGATGACCGCCTTCGCCATATTAAGCACATTTGAATCGGGTCCACCGGTCGCACCAGGCACTTCAGTGATGTCCATTCCGACATATCGTGCAACGCCGTTTATCAGGCCGGTCTCGGCCACGCACGCGGCCTTCAACCCGTGTTCGCATTCGAAGCTTTCTATCGAAGGTCCGATTCCAGCTCCGCGAGGTAGGATGATGTTTGCTGGGTTAAGTCCTTGCGCAATTCGCGATTTATTAACGGGGTGATCCTTGAGAATCTCGTAGGATCGCTGCACGAACTCGTTTACTGCTTTTGCCGTCTTAGCTGCGGCGGCGTTGTTCAGGTCGCACGGTTCGCAGGTCAGGACTTTTGCTCCTTCGTGGTGAGGATCAGTATCGGTGATATCTGCTGACAAGTCCGGTCCGCGCAGAATCAGTGCTCCCCTATGTGCGACAGATTCCTTAAAAATTGCCTGAATCCCACCCAGGTCCAAGCCATTGACGGCGGCGGCAAGTTGATTGGTTCCCTCAGTGATACGCCCGGCGCGGCGGTCGGTGACGACCATATTCTCGTCCACCGTCGAAAAGTTGCAGCGAAACGCGACATCGCCCTTCTTCACGTCCATTCCGATACCGGCAGCCTCAAATGGTCCCCGGCCAGTGTAGTATTTGTACGGATCATAGCCAAGAATCGCCAGGTGAGAAGTATCGCTACCGGCTCGTACGCCGGGCGCTATCGGATCCATCAATCCGCATTCGCCCTCGGAAGCCAAGCGGTCGAGGTTGGGTTTTGTCGCTGCCTCAAGCGGAGTCCGATTACCAAGCGATTTGACGGGCCTATCTCCCAGTCCGTCGGCTACGAGTAGTATTGCTTTCGGTTTGGCCATTTCTTACCTCGCATTCAAATCCATCGATTTAGATAATTCGAGATGTATATTCAGGGTTCTGGGTATGCATCTCGGATACGAGTGTCCGGACAGATCAAATAGGCTCATCCACAAGCCGAACTGCATCAGCAGTACGCAACCTTTGCTCTTGACCGGACGAGTCTATCAATATCAAGGCGCCTGACGAGTCTACATCGCTAACGGTGCCCTCAACGATGCTTCCCCCGGTTTCCACACGAGCTTGCTTGCCCAAGCCACACATATACTTCCGCCATCGAACCAGGATTT
This sequence comes from Armatimonadota bacterium, assembly GCA_026415535.1. GTDB lineage: Bacteria > Armatimonadota > UBA5829 > UBA5829 > UBA5829 > CALJES01. Next base: position 7,940 of record JAOAGX010000053.1, read on the forward strand.
CCTCGAAACCGAGCGCAAGATGAATTTCGTACTCGGCGAACAAGGTCTTAGCCAGCGTGTTCGACACTCTATCAACGTCCTGACACGAACCAGTTTCGGCTGCAATGGAGGTTGCCCATCCGTCGAGTTCAGGGGGGAATCTGGTTATGTTGACGTTAAGTCCGATGCCGACTATCGCCGCATTGCCGGTTCGGATTGGGGTGGTCTCAACCAGAATTCCGGCGATCTTTCGGTTGCGCACAAGCACGTCATTCGGCCATTTAAGTGTTGGTATGAGCGCGAACGCGGACTCTAGTAATTTCGCTACGGAAAGTGATGCCGTGAGCGAAAGCTCGGGGAACCGATCTGGCGGAAACTCGGGCCTGAGAATAGCGCTCATCAGGACGGACGATCCTGGTTCATCAAGCCACACGCGCCCCCTTCTTCCACGTCCTGCAGTCTGCGACTTTGCAAGTACAACCGTCCCCTCAGGTTTGCCACCCTGCGCCATTTCGATTGCCACGTCGTTTGTTGAGGTGACCGTGTTGAATCGATAGATGTGGATTGGAATCATAGCCTGGTTTCTTGGAACAAAACATTCAGCACGTGCTAGGGAACTTGAACCCCATATTTCGCATGTTGCAATGCCACTATGAGCTTATGTGGTTGCCGCCAAATTCCAGGCTTATATCGAGCGCTGGAGCTGAGTGGGTGAGTGCACCGACGGAGATTAGATCGACTCCCGTTTCGGCTATCTCGGCGACGTTTTCGAGATTGACTCCTCCGGACGCTTCTAAGATTACCCTTCCTGCTGCCATCTCGACTGCCTTGCGAAGTGTTTCCGGAGAAAAGTTGTCAAGCAGAACCGCGTCTGCTTCACACTCAATCGCTTCGGCAAGTTGATCAAGGCTGTCTACTTCGACTTCGATTCGTAGGGTGTGGGGTGCGTTTTCTCTGGCAGCATTTATAGCCGCACGTACACTACCAACTGATGCGACGTGGTTGTCCTTGATCAGAATGCCATCATAAAGTCCGAACCGATGGTTCTGGCCTCCTCCGACGGCAACCGCGTACTTTTCGAGCACTCGCAAACCTGGAGTAGTTTTGCGGGTGTCTACTATTTTGGCTTTTGTATGCGACACGCGCTCCACGTACTTCGCCGTCAGGGTGGCTATCCCACACATTCTCTGAAGGAAATTGAGCGCGACACGCTCACCGGTCAGGATCCCAGCCGCACCTCCCTGAACGTTGGCGATTAGGCTGCCGGGTTCAAGGTGCGAGCCGTCTTCGAGAACTGCTTCAAACATAATGCGCGAATCGACGATGGCGAACGCCGCGCGTGCCACATCAACGCCTGCCAGTATTCCTTCCGACCTCGATACGATCGTGGCGTCGACGCGCGCGATTGCCGGTACGGTGAGGGCTGTTGTGATGTCGCCGCTTCCTATGTCTTCCGCAAGTGCGTTCTTAACTATGCGCTCCACGTGGATTGGATCAAGACCGATGATCATACTGCTATCATCCCCTCTATTGCCGCGCGGGCACGTTCGATCGTGTCCGCCGGCAACTCGATCTCGTGTTTCATATCTTCAAGGCTCCAGAGAACTTTTTCTAGAGTGATCTTCTTCATATTAGGGCAAATGTTGACTGGACTTGGGTTGTAGAAAATCTTGTCCGGGTTTTCTTTCGTGAGGCGGTGCAGCAACCCTCGTTCGGTGCAGATAATAAACTCCCGTGCCGGACTGGCTTTAACATATCTGAGCATTCCTGACGTGCTTTCGACCGCGTCTGCGAGGGCGATCACGTCCATTGTGCATTCCGGGTGCGCGACTACGATGGCGTCCGAGTGTTCTCTTTTGGCTCGAATTACATCGTGGACGAGAATTCTGTGGTGAGTCGGGCAATATCCGCAATACGGAATCACTCTCTTTGTGGTTTTTGAGGCTACATATGCGGGCAGTGACTTGTCCGGCACGAACAACACAATGTTCGATTGGACGGACTCTACAATCTTGACCGCATTCGCCGACGTGCAGCAGATATCGCTTTCGGCCTTAACTTCCGCCGACGTGTTTACATAGGCAACTACCGGCAAGCCAGGGTGCAATCTCTTGAAATCGCGGAGCTGCTCAGCGGTGATCATATCGGCCATCGGACATCCCGCGTGTGGATCGGGTAGAAGTACTGTCTTATTGGGTGAGAGAATCTTTGCTGTTTCGGCCATAAAGTGCACGCCACAGAAAACTATAACATCGGCGTCGGTTTTTGCGGCGGCTCGCGAAAGTTCGAGCGAATCGCCTGTGAAGTCGGCTACGTCCTGAACTTCGGGCAGCTGGTAGTTGTGCGCAAGGATCACCGCCTTGCGGTCAGACTTCAGCTTATTGATTTTGTCGATGAGATTGTTCATTGGTCAATTGTGGTCGTCTAGAAGAAACAGTTCGTTTCCTGCGACGCAGATCCTTCGCTGCGCTCAGGATGACGCATCCAATCTCCCGTCATTCTGACTAATGTCTATGTCATTCTGAGCGAAGTGAAGAATCTCGTCTTCGTATTTAAGACCTCGCCGTACTTGGCCCTCAGGTCTAAGACAGGCCCTACACATAACGCAAATTGTTTGA
>JAOAGX010000054.1 GCA_026415535.1 Armatimonadota bacterium
CTCATACGCTGCTTCAGCATTTAGATAATCTCGCTCTCTCACATAAAGATCACCAAGAAACTTGTTGTAGACCACCGCAATCGAGTCTCCAGCTCTCTCTGCAAGCTCCACAGCTCTACGGGCATTTTCGAAGGCCTGTGGAATCTTGTCTTCCTTAGCATACTCTTTGGCAAGGACAAATCTATACAGCGAGTTCTTGGGAGCAAGCTTAATCGCAGCTTCCATGTTCTCATAGAAACCCGCAAGATCATCACTTGCCAGCAATTGCGAGGCCACTGCATATTTGACCTCGTCTCCTGTCGGTTCGCGGCCCAACTGCTTCGCCAATTCGTTCCGGATATCTGATTCTGACTTAGTCTCTGGACGCAGCGTCGCGTGCCGTTCGCTGTCAAGAGATGTATGTGCTGTTCCTTTCTGACTGTTGTTTCTGCCACACCCGCATACCAGCACAGAGGTCAGAACGACTAGAACAGTTAGAACTGTTATCGACATGATCCTGCCGACTGGAGTGCGTGTCCGTATTCGAGACCTTCCACTTTCAAGCAGCCTTTGCTCAGTAAGTAACATCAATAGACACCTTGACATACGCATCCTCCGTTATACCACGTACCATTGAACGTTCGTTCTTTTCCACCTATGGAAGGTATTTTATGTGTCTCAGTACTGTAAGATGGCACGTCACGGTCTCTCGTAGTTATGACGCGTTCCAATCCGCATCTTAGCCTATACATGCAAGATATGGTATCTCTGTAAGTAATCCACGACCTGTATGTGATTGTGACAGTAGACAGTAGATACAGGTACCGCTTTACAGAAACAGTGAATCTGACTCGTCAGCATAATGCTTCCCGTTCCGTTTGTTTCCAGCGGGTACCATAAGTGCGTCCAACTTCGGTTCGTGCTGATATGCTCGGGACGATTTGAGTTGCAATAACGGTACACTCCAGACCTGAAGGATCAGCGTACGTCGTCGGGTTAGCATTGGCGTATTGGAAGCGATTAAGTCCTCCCTCGTACCCGATAACATTTGGAGAGACGAATCGTCCGGTAACAGGATTATAGTATCTAGCCTTCAGATAATCCAACCCGGTTGCATCCGACTGATACCTGTACTGCCCGGCAAACCCGAAACTCGGTGCGACGTTTGGATACGATGCGATCAGATTGCCATAAGCGTCGTAGATGGTAGAGACTGTTGTGGCTTGGCTTGCATCGCTCATCGCTCGCGTGCTGCCAAGACCATCGGCGTGGTAGATGAGTTCGGGTTAGCTCCGATATCCGAACTCAATCATTGTTCTGGCACCGTTTTTTAGCGAACATCAACGCAAATGCTACTACAAAGCCGCCCAAGGAGCCTGTCCCATCGGCAGTGGATAGTTGAGAATGCTGGTGGTTCGGCTCCGACCGGTTCTATTAGAATCGTTTGGAAATCTCAAGCAAGAGAGGAGACGAACCACCGATGCAAAAAGAGTATCAAATTGCAGGCAAGAATGGCAGCCGTGAGCTTGCGAAGTTCCTGGCTGCAAACGGTCAGGTGATCCTGCTGATGGTCAAGTTTATCGAGGAGTGCAAGATCGCTGCTGACGATTTGCTAGAAGTATTGGTCAGATCGAGGAGCCTGCTCCAGCCATAGTGGATGGTTTGCAAGGACAGGTTCACAAATTCGGGATTTTGCAATAGAACACAAAACCGAAGTCTTTGACTATTTGATACCATTCAACCAAGCAGGAATTGCTGATAGCGCGCATATTGCAGCAACCTCGAATTCATAACCGCAAGTCCAGCGCACAGGCGCCGCGGCTGAATGTGATGACTGTGCGCTGGTTTTCTATAGATGAAAGGGCGTGGTCGAGGTTGGCTAGCTGTTCGATAGCAGAGTCGCGCTCGAATGTCCCGGGTTCGTAGTAGCGGATGGCATCTTCGAGAATCTGACGGTAGTAGTCGAAGTTCTCTCGCTTGGAGTAGTATTCCCTGTCGAGGTAGCGACACATGGCTTCGGACTCGCTATCCCGGACCAATATCGACACGCAGCCTCCCTTGCCGGCACCTGTAAGCTTACCTCCAAGATAACCCGGCCCGCGTCGAGCGATGTCCAGCAGGCGGTCGAGCTGAAAGTTTGATACACGGAAGTCGAAGCACAAAGCGTGCTGAAGCCGATCCACGAGATCTCCGACCTCCAGCCTATACCGGTCATACTCCTCCGAGTCCGGCGAGATCTCTCCCGAAGCAACTCGAGCCTCCGCCTCCAGGAAAATCTTCTCGAGCTTACGCCCGATAATGTTTTCCTTGTGGAAAAATCGGGCCGTCGTGCGAGTGTGGTAGCCTCCAATCGCGCGCTTGGGTTTGGTGTAGAGCCGCTCGATCGTCTCGGGGTCCTTGCCAAGGATACGTCCGGCCTCAACCGGCGTCAGCTTAACCGGCAGAAGAAGTATCAGTTCCTCGATGGCGTCGTTTGGAATGCCCAAGATCGACTCATCTAGGCTGCCGAACTTGTGGTAGTTTGCCTCTATCTTGTCCCAGTATTCCGGATGAGATTCCAACAACGGAGTGTCGCCACCCGCTGTAAAACCAAACTCGTTATTAATTAGCCTAGCCAACCAACCCTCACCAACCGCCGCACCACATCTTTGCGCTTTCCGAACTGCGGCGATGATTAGCTTCATTATCTCGTCGCCGATCTCCATCCAGCCCTTGCGCATATTGAAGCTTTGATTGCCCGTAAGAGATTTGTTGACCTCCCACAGCGAGTTCGCAAGCACGACGTGCACACCACGTAGGAATGGCAAAGGAGTAGACTCCAACACAGGTCGCGAATGTCGATTGTAAAGAACCTGGTTTGCCCCGTTGCAAAGGATAGTAGTCTGGTCGTTTGCGCCGCCATGCGTGCCGACGTACCATTCAGCCTCGCCCAACATCTTGCACACTTGGGAAGCATCCCATTGGGGCAGCAGATCGCGGTTCGTGATATACATTGCGAGGAACCCCAACACGACCACTGCCGAGGACGAACTCGTCCCGGCCCTAAACGGTGCGGTCGCCCGGCCAAACGTTAGGTCGGCTCCGCGAAGCCGCACGTCGCGAAGATCCCACATAGTCCGTATATATGAGCTAATAACGTAATTCAACCAATTGCCTTGCGGCCGACCCCAGTGAGGAAAGACTTTGCTGCGGTTGTCCCAGTTATCTTCCAGAGTGTCGGCATACCTTTCCCAGGACTCTTCAGCAAACCGCTTGAACTCGGCAGTGATTGACACATTCTCTGACGGAAACAACGGATTGATATTGGCGCAGCTTAGAATGTCGTCATCTCGAGGAGAGACGGCAACGGGAATGTCGCCGTCGATGGTGGTGGACATGTGATCGCCGGCGCACATATCCAGATACTCTAGAAAAGCGTTCAGACGACCAGGCGCGCGGAGAAGATAAGTAGGCCTGTCTCCGACTCTTTCGGCATGAAGCCTGGCCGTCTCGGCTAACCTCACGCGTTGTTTGGCCAAATAGTCGGGGCAGGGGTTGGCGTATATTTCCCGGCCGAGATAATCGTCAACCGCCTTGCTGCCTGACTCGAGAATCCGCGCTATCTCCATCGGCGACATCGGGTCAGCCGCCATTTGAAAGGAGATAGTCTTTTGCGACTGCTGTCTCTGTTCAATCACGGCTATAGCTTACCGGAAGGGCGGAGCAAGGTCAACTCCCCTTACCAATCGCGCGATAAGCGCGTTTCCGTGGTTCCCATCAGCATTAACTTGGGGCATCCGGATAAGGGGTAAAGAACTCTTAGTTGTGACGCCGTGTGATGCCCTAGCATTGCTTTAGTTCGAGATTCTTCGCTTCGCTCAGAATGACATTTTATGCTCAGAATGACGTGGTATGATCAAAATGACGACGTGACGGTGCTTAGAAGAATTACGACGTAAAGGCGTTCAGAATGACGAACCTTTAGAGCGATGGCACGCTTAGAATGACAGTATACTCAGAGTGAGGGTATGCTTAGAATGACGGCTCGTTGTCATCCTAAGAGCTAGAAGCGTCATCCTGAGCGAAGCGAAGGATCTCAACAATGCCTTGGTTCACCAAAACACCGAGATTCTTCGCTTCGCTCAGAATGACATTTTATGCCAGAATGACGTGTTATGCTCAGGACGGCAAGTCATGCTCAGAAAGACGTGTTACATTCAGGACGGCGAGTTATGTTCAGAATAACATGCCATGCTCATGACGACGACGTGGTGTTACCTAAAGCAACGGTATGCTCAGAATAAGGGTACGCTTAGGACCACAGTATCTTCAGAACAAGGACACGTTCGGAATGAATGTATTCTCAGGACGCCAACTTCGAAGTGCGCCGTGAGCCGGAAGTTTTTGGATTACGCTTCCAGGCAGTCAATCACACAGCCCCTTCAGAAAAGTGGTTTTTGGCTTGACTTGACAACTGGTCAATAGTATAATCCGCGCAATCAACGTTGCCTCGCCCAATTGAACCAACTGAGCGGCGTCTTCGAAGGCGCGACAACCCATCGGGACACCGCACAGTAAAAGCGCCAATAGAGCATAGCACGGAGGGTGATATGGGTTTTGTTCGACGCCTCGAAGGTGTTTGCATACTGCTCCTGGCCGTGTGCTTTCTCGCTGGCGCAAACACTCCATCAAATGCTCAAATAAAAGTCCCCGATCGCGTCATCAAGCCAAGTGTGCCGTCGCCTGTACCTGGAACAACAATCAGAGTCGATCTTGACAGGATCCGAGAGTCGATAGAAGCGGGCGCCAGGTCTCGCATTCCTGAACTCAAAAGGCCTACAACGCTTTACATTGGCAAGTTCAGCCTGTCGGTAAATGCTTACTCCAACACTGGATCTTATGATGCCGTCACCAAGAAAATCACTGGCGCCTCGGGCACGGCATGGATCAGGTTTGCTTGCAGCAGCATAAGCCCGATTCCCGAATGGCTCGGCAAACGCGCAACCCCGCTGTCGCCGGATATCAAGCGTTCGTTTCAAAGCTTTGAAATCGTAGATGTTGTCATCGACCCCACCAAACAAATCAGCCTTGGCGATGCGCACCTCATACAGCCGGACACCAAACCAGGCCAGCGCATCGAGCTAGAGCTAGCGGTCAAGAAAGAGGATGCTCAAAGCATCGTGTCCGCCAAAGATGCCGTTTTAGAAGCACTAAAACAGGCAAAAGGCGATGCTTTAGTTCGGTTCGAAAACGTGACCATAGAGGAAGTACCCGGCAAAGCTGATGTAGGCCGGATTATCAAGGGGAACGCGGTCTTTCCATCAGATCCTGCGAGTTCGTCAACGTTTTCTTTATCGATTGAGGGTTTCACCGCTGTAGTCAGGGCGCTAACTCTAACCCCCTCCGACGCTACGGCCGACATTAACCTGATACTCCCAACTGGAATTGGCGCACCGGATTCCTGCCAGCCTCCGTCTCTACCGCTAGGAACTGTTTCCATTACTCCCGATTGCCAGTTTTATGCTGTTAAGCCTTCGGAAGCCTACGGTTCTTGGATCGCCGGCGATACGGGATTAGTAGTATCGGGAACCGGCTACTTGGCCGACTTTAGTTCCACCGAGGGTACCGTTGATCAGCCAGCCTCGTTCAAAGGTCTTCTTGTGACTAACGGCTCGGCGTCCGGTTCGGCAAAAAATCCGAAACACTCCAATACCGGCTATCTTGCAGCGGATTACTCATTCACGTTTGCTGAGATCACCAAGGCCGGTTTCAAAGGCCAGTTGACGTCTACCGGTGCCATCGAGTTTCAAACAGTTAATCCCCTGAATTTCACAGTCAGGGCCAACGGAGCGATCATCTCGATCGTCGACGGAAAGGTTGCCGGTGGACAGTTGGGCTCTGGAACAGTCACGCCGCCGACCACAGCCGTATGCAAGGATAAAAACCCCAGCACTCCGATATCTGGGACATTCACATTGCTTGAGATTCAGGATGATCTAGACCTGATAGGCGAGATCAATTTCGGTAGCTCAGATATTGCCTGGGGGGAGCTTACTCACCCAGGACAAGAAGTTACAGCCTGGAGCCTTAAGGCAGGAACAGGTTTTCTGTACATGCCTGGTGGCCCTACCGCGACTTTCAGCCCCGACACCGGCTCGGGGTTTATGAGCTGGAGCCCGAGCACGTCGCTTTCCGCCACGCTTACGGAAATGGAAGCAAGAAAGATCAGCGGGGTCGCGTTTCCAGGCAAAAACATCGACAATCTAGCAATATATTCTCCAGATCGCCCTAGTGGAACCGCTAACCCGATTGGTTTCAGATACGTCGAAGGTTGGCTGCGGATTGGCCATCTTGGTGTCGACGCAGTCATCAGGGGACGACCTCATCAGTGGAACCTGCCTGAACCTCTGGGCAACAAGACTCGCATAGGTTATGTTGGAAACGATCCCTTTGACTCAGTGCTGGGCGTATCGCAGAAGGAACGCGGCGCCGAGTTCTACTTCGCTTCGAGCGCCGCCTATGATTCCGACGTCGACGGCAAGGTCAACCTTAGGATGCCTTGCAACATACAAGGGCTTGAGTTCGCCGACATGAAAGCTAGCTCTACCGCGAACTTGGTCGGCGGAAATGTGGTGTTGCCCAGTAGCGGAGTAACCCTGGACTACTGGAAATTAAAATTGGTACCCACTGGGAATCCGAGCCAGGCGGGGGTGATTAGCGTCCGAACCGGCCGCATTTTATTTACGGCGGCAGGCATTAGCGAGCCGGTGCACTTTACGAAGGCGTTTAGACTCACCTGGGGCGAGATTCTGGCCGACGGAAATATCGGCGAACTATTCTTTGACTATAACTCATTTGGCCAGACGTTCGACAAGCTAAAGTATTCGCCAAGTCACATAGCGCTGTCAAAATATGTGGCCGGCGCAACCAACGGGTATCTCGCAACTTGCGGAACGGTTTACTTCAACTTTTTCGGAAGCGCATTTGTTAATATCCGCGATGCCCGTAACGACGCGAATCTCGGCGCACCACATTACGGCCGGGAAGTGACAGTCCCCAAAACCGGTGAAGCAAGTTGTAAACCAACCAACCTGACTTTGCATGGAAAGTGGGACGACATATCAGGACGCCAACTGACCGTTCTCGATTTTCCCGATGCCACAATGGACTACAACACTAAGACACAGTGGGGATTCATCGGTACCGGCTCGGCCAACGTGGGATTCATTCATTCAGATCCACTCGAGGCAACAATAGAGATTCGTGGCGAAGCAATTGATATATGTCTCAAGTCCACTGACACACACGACCTCGACCTCGGCTTTTGGAATGTGCTCGGTGGGATCAGACATCTCTCGGGCTGCATTAGAATCACCGGACCTACTTTGGAGCGAATGGTGATCGGCGGTTACCTAGAGCAATCCGTAAGCTCGGGGCATGGTATTGTCGAACCGAAGGCCGGTTATGTCGTGGAGGTTGTCTCGTCCGTTACCCCTAGCACATGCAGTTTTTATATAGCAGGTGATGTTCTACTGCAGTGCTCAGGAACAGCGGTGGATGTGTCCGGGACAATGTTCCTAAAACATGACTTTAGCAAGCTCTCCGCCGAAGGCAGCGTGACAGCCAGACTCGATTGCAACTCCTTCCTGGCCGGTCTTGAGGGTAAAGGACAGGTCACCTGGTATGTTGATCCGACCATTCAATATCTGCAGGGACGCATCGCGATGACAATTACGGGCTGGTCCGGCGGCGCAGGTCTGGAAGGCGGCATCTTTATCGGACACAACTGCCCGAAAGCCAAAGCATGGGTCCTGCAAACCACGACGGGCAGGTTCGGCATATCTCAGAACCAGTTGCCGGACATTCTGACCGGCGTGTACGGATACGGACAGGTGTCGTTTGGCGTCAATTGGTACATATTCGGCGGTGGAATTGAACTCTACGCTGGGTTGGGAGCATTCTCAATTGTGCCCCCAGGCATGAGCACGGCTTGGTCTGACCTAGCGGCATTCGGACTTCCATATGTTGTTGGGAGCGCCGGAGTGTGCGTGCACGGTGAGATTCTTGGCGGTCTTGTATCGGCCGCAGGCTGGTGCAATATGACGATGGGGGGTCCCGTACCGATCACGTTCGAGGGCAAATTTGGACTTGAAGGATGCGTGCTTTGGGTGCTGTGCGCTTCGATAGAGGTGACTGCCGGACTCGGACCCGGTGGGTTTTATATGTACTAGCTAGGGATGATTTGTGTAGGAAACCAACTAGGTTCCTGAAAAGCCGTTTGTGTGGGCTTCGCGCAAGGAAGATGGGGTGAATATGATCAGGTCGATCGCGTGTGTTGCATTGCTGATCGTTGTGGCAACATCGAGTGTGCTAGGCGCAGCGGCAAAGGCGACGCCGGGCAAGACGAAGTTAGACGTATCCAAAGTACCTTCGGACATGCTCAAGCTCGCCGATATGAACGCCACTTCTGCTGGGATTGATTCGGCTGGAAAAACCTACGTGGTGCTCTTCTGGAAGAAGTTCGAGGGTGTCACGGGTTACAACCTGTATCGGAAATTGGAGTCTGATGGGGGATATCCTACGTCCCCCCTTAACGGCAGTAAGCCCATCGCCACTGTGAAGACGTGCGATGAGCTGAAGGCAATAATCCCGGAAGGCTCTGCCGAATGGAATATGCTCTCGAATGCGTTTTCCGCCCTCGCAGCCCAGACCAAATCAGACGCAAAGACAAGTAACACAGGAAGGACAGGCGGTGCGAAGCAGTATGAAGTAGTCGTCGGCAAGAAAGCCTTGTCGCCAGCGGTCACGATCGGCAAACTCCGGCCTGATCTGATCTTAGGATCGCTTGGTCCGTGCTGGCCTATCGAGCGCGGGCTAACACCTGAGGAAGAAGCAGCTTTCGATATGATGGCCACTGCTAATCTCAAAATACGCATCGCACGTGGTCTGGCCTACATTGATAAAACCGTTATTGCCAACACTAACTACGTCTACGAACTCAGAGGTGTCAGACCTAACGGAACTGAGGTAGTACTCGCCCAGAATGTCAAAGTTAAGGCAGGCCACTTCGTCCTACCGGACCCTCCTGGCAACATTTCGGCCACTCCAGGCGACACAAAGGTGCTGATAATTTGGGATCGAAATCCTTTGGCGTCGAGTTACGTGGTCGGACGATCCACCAACCCTGCTGGCCCCTATCAGCAAGTCAACGGGGAATCAATCCTCTACGATATTATGGCGGATCTAGACGGCAATCCGCTGCCTGCTCCGAAGCCTGGATTCGTTGACTACCAAAGATGGAGCGACGACGGCCAGCCAGTACCGCATGAGGTCGTCACCTCCTCAGGCACAACGGTGACCGTCGACGGCCCCGTGAACTACACGAAGTATTATTACAAAGTTGCCTCTGTGGACATCCTCGGAAGGCAGGGGCCGTGGAACGCAACGCCAGCGGCAGCTACGCCAGTCGATAAGACGCCGCCACGCGCACCTAGTGATCTGAAAGTTGATCCGTCGAGGTCGCCGGTTGGTCTAACCTTGACGTGGAGAAAGGTTACGCTGGACTCGTTAGGCCACAAAGAACTTGACACCACCAATACCTACAGAATATACAGAGCGGACAACCTAGACGCACTGGAAAACGTCGCCTCGCTCACGCCGAGTTCACCGCTTTTCATACACAGCTTAACCGCTAACCCATCCGATGTCGCAACCCCGACCCTGAGCTGGACCGACACAAGCCCTGTGCTTGTCCCACCCTACGGAGAAAAGGAGTTCTACTATAGAATCCAGTGCGTGGACGCGCACAACAACGTCAGTTCACCCTCAGCCGCGATCGGTGGCCGTGCTCCAGACACCACCCCGCCAGGTGGGACCAAGGTAATAGGAGCTGAGGGATATGCCGACCACATCAGGATTTTCTGGGAACCTAATACCGAACCGGACCTGGCAGGCTATCAGATATATGTGGGCATCTGTGACATGGGAAAACCCTATCGACCGGGGGAAAAACAAGTCACGATTACCCACCTCCCCGGCTGTGACTTTGCCCTGATCGGGGAGATCTCTGTGATCGAGGCGAACAAGAGAAGAGCCGACACCGGTCGAATCTATTTCGACGATTATACTGTTCCACCTGGTTCGCCCGTGTGCTACGCTTACTGGGTTCGAGCGTTCGATACGGCGCGTAATGTTTACCAAGGCGAAGGATCAGCCGGCTGTCCCACTACTAACCAATACGTCTGCCAAAAGCTCCTTGAGGAGACTGCTCCTCCTTACCCGGTCATTTCCTCTCTCAAGGCCAGGAGTAACTCGGTGCTGATTGAATGGTTGGCATCCCCAATTCAGGACCTGCGCGCGTTCCATGTCTATCGCTCGGAGACCGAGGATGGCTCGCCAAAGTTCATCGGCTGCGTTTTCAAGGACGGAACACTCTCGTCTACGAAGTGGACCGGACTTGATGTCAAGTGCGATGAGATTCCGGCCGATCCAAACCCGACTGCAGTCTTGGCG
>JAOAGX010000055.1 GCA_026415535.1 Armatimonadota bacterium
TCCACATCGTATGTGCCACCGGATTTTTTGGCCATCTCTGGCCCAAACTTGGCATACGAACTGCCCAAAACGTAGGTCGGTTTGGGATTGCCCATCAACCAAAGCGTGAGATCGAGAACGTGAACGCCAAGATCAATCAGCGGCCCACCACCGGACATTGACTTCGTAGTAAACCATCCTCCCATTCCCGGAATGCCCTTGCGCCGGAGCCAGCCGGTCTTGGCATAGTATATTTCGCCAAGTTCGCCCGCTTCAATACACTTTTTGAGGAGCTGGGTATCCCCACGGAAGCGATTGTTGAAAGCCATCATAAATATTTTCCCGGCCTTCTTACCCGCTTCAACCATCGCTCTGCCGTCAGCAGCGTTCGTAGCGAGAGGCTTCTCGCAGATGACGTGTTTGCCTGCCTCGAATGCGGTTATAGTAACCGGCGCGTGCAGAGCGTTCGGCGTGCACACGCTGACAGCGTCTATTTCTGGGTCTTTCATCATCTCGCGAAAGTCAGTGTACACATCCCTCGCGCCGTATTCCTCTGCGCAACGACGAGCCCGCGTCTCATCGATGTCGCAAAAAGCCCTAATCTCGACGTCAGGACACTTTTGATATCCCCTAGCGTGATGACGACCTATGCCAGTGCCAACAATACCAACCCTAATCATTGCAACAGCCTTTCTCCATAAGCCCTAATTATGCCCGTCATCCCGTACGCAGCGAAGGGTCACGCGTTGACTAGAACCGTGGAGATCGTTTGCTTCGCCCAGGATGACTAAGGCGACGGTTAAACCAAGGGAGATTCTAGCACAACCTTAACTGGTGTGCAACGTGAGAAAAGCGGCGCTTCAGCGCCGCGCTCCAACGATCTGAAATTTATTGCAACAGAATACTAGTTCGCTAGGTAGTCGTTAACCCCATCAATTCGCGTATCTTCCTGGGAATCGGCAATGGTTTGATATGTTCCAGAGAGCGCAAGCGACGAATGACAGCCAGCAAGAAACGCGCGCTAGTCGGATCATCCGGGTCCAGGGGAATATAAATTGATTCCGACTCGGACTCAATAGAGAGAGTCAAACAATCCTTATCGTCAACTTCCCAATCAGCCGATTTTACCGCCAACCACTCGATTGCCCTCGACTTACGATACGACTCGGGCTCGACAAACTCGCATAAAATGTATCTAGGCCGCAACGAGTATCGCGCTAACGGAGCCCAGTCAAGCTCACAAGGCATTTCCCAATCCATCTGCGACGGAATATCGTCGGGGATCGGCAACCAAAACGAGAGTGCATCGTCCGACAGCGTTACGCCATCTGCCTTGCGATACCGCCTGAGATGTTGCCAAACCGATGCTTCCAGCCTTGCCATATCGAGACCTGCAACCGGAACTTCGATCTTCCTCCCAGGCGCCTCAACCCTAATGAATCGCTCGTAGGTATTAGACTCAACGGTTATCGTCTTTGCGTGCGTAACCTCCGCCCAGGGAATACGAATCGTGCGAAAAGGCCAGCGAGCAGTCAGCTCCCAAGAATCGGTCTTTATTCGATAGTCACTCAGTCGGCTCAGGATTAGCGTCAGTAAAATCAGCAATACCGAAAAGATTAGTCCGTATATCCAGTAGCCCTGCACAACCCCGCCGATAATCACAATTGGAACCGGCAGACAGCAACAGCATGGCCACCCCTCCGTAATCTCCTCTTCGACCGATTCAAGTCCCGGCAAGTCCGGCTGATCAACCATCTGGCACTATCCCCTACACGTTCGCTCAATGGAGAATAGCCGACCGGCTACAAGGATGTCAAGAAGACATTGTTGCTGTCGAGTTGTTGGAAAAGCTGTTGTAACTCAGGATGATGGATGAAGTTCCACCGGAAGGTCAAGACTTATTTTTGTCAGCTGGGCGCCAAGGAGTAATTCACTCGGATGTGGAAAAGCATGCCAACGCAACTCGTATGCTTTTGGGCACACAGTAGCGTATTACGTATTTTAATAGGAGGCTGGTTCAGATGAGCGAACAGGAAATTTCGATTGCGGAGCCGAGACGCAAACGAGCGATGCCGCTGATCGTCCTGCTCATAATTGTGCTTGCCGCAACCAGTGTAGGGTATTGGCTGGTCTCGACACTCAGAGCACGTTCAGACCCGGCGGCGTTGATTCCGAAAGACGTCGCGCTTGCATTAACGGTAGACCTCACCAAGTCCCAGGGAAAGGACGCCGCCATGAAGGTAATCACTGGTGTGTTCGAGGAGTGCGGTGTAAAGGACCCGATCAAGAAGTTCTTCCAGGGCGTCGACAGGGAGCTTGGAATCAGCACCGAAAAGGACGTAGTGCCAAAGCTTAACGGCCAATTAGCCGTAGCCGTGCTTCCTGAGATGACGGGCTTTCTGCCTTCTGTCGTGCTTATAGTCGGCACCAGGAATGATGGTGCTGCATCCGATCTGATGGAATTTGTTGCGGAAAAGCTCAGGGTAAATAAGGTACGATTGAAAAAACTCGAATACGAAGGGTTCAACTACTACTATATTCCCCAGGAAACAGATTCAGCAACTATACCGTTCTACATTGGTGCGGTTGAGAAAGCCGTCATAGGAACCATCGGAGAAGGCGCGTTCAAGAAGGTTGCGGACACAGCCAAAGGTAAACCCAGCCTGTTGAATGATTCCAACTACGTAAGTCTGCGCAAGACCTCCCCAGCAACATTCGCCACTGGCTACTTCTCCGGGGCCAACTATTACAAGCTAATCGGCCCATATCTATCAATGGGAATGTGTATGGTGGCTCCTGAGGCTCCAGACTTGATGAAGCAGTCTTTGGAAAACATCATCGCAACAGTAGGAACCGCCGACGCCAACGCTGACGGAATCGAGCTTGGGTTGCGTGGAGTCTCCAAGGAATCCGCTTCGACCATTGAACAAGTACCTGTCGAGGAACTAGCGTCGATCGCCCCCAGGAATGCAGCTCTGGTAATCTCGGCGGCAGGCTTCGACACAATGTGGTCTGAAACCAAGAAACAACTTAATGCAATCCCAGGTCTAAAGACGCAGATCGACCAGACGCTCGTACAGTTTAGACAGATGTTGAAAATTGATCCATTCTCGGAGGCTCTAGACAGAATTAAAACAATTGGATTCTACTACGTGCCAAAGCCCGCACCGAACCCGGAGGTATTGCCTGGCAGCCTGGTCTTCGTACTGAAGGTTGACAAGCCAGCCGTAATCGCAAGAACGCTTTCCAAAATTCATACAGCAACAGCGATGATGGGGAGTATCAAATTCAAGGAAGTAACCGTGGCCGGACGGAAACTCTCATTTGCCCCGGCAGACAAGTACGGAACGCGGATTTGGCACATGCTTTCGGGAGATAAACTGCTGGTTGGAATCACCGGGGCAGATTTCAAGTCGAGCGCTAGAGACGCTGTCGTCGCATCCGACGGAAAGGGTGAATCTGTCACGTCGTCAGTTGGCTTTGAGTTGGTGAAAAGACAACTCCCCGCCCAATCAGCTTACCTGATTTACGGCGACGCCGGTATGATTGTAAAAGCGTTTAGCAAAGAGATGACCGCCGAAGACCACAAAATCGCCGCGACAATCACTAAGACGGTGGGAACATTCGGCGCTGCTGGAAGTAACAAAGGTACAAGATACGAAACCCTGGTAGTTGTACCGTTCAAAAAATAGCGCCGCGAAAACTTTTTCGTTGGAGCGAAAATAGTGTTGGTGTTTCGGGAACCCTTGTTCCCGAAACACCAGGTGCGTTTGTATTTACTTGTCGCGCTGGGCAGCCTTGCCTTGCTCCTCTATTACCGCCTGTGCCGCGGCAAGGCGAGCAACGGGAATGCGCTTCGGCGAGCAACTGACGTAGTCAAGGCCTATCTTGTGGCAGAACTTAACGGAGTCTGGCTCGCCACCGTGCTCGCCGCAAATGCCCAGTTTGATCGTCGGGTTAACCTTCCGAGCATCCTCGACGCATATCTGCATCATTCGGCCAATACCTTTAGTATCAATAGTCTCGGTCGGATCGTTCTTGAAGATACCCTTCTCTAGATAGACGGGCAGGAACTTGGCGGCGTCGTCACGAGATATGCCATATCCCATCTGAGTAAGGTCGTTAGTTCCGAAGCTGAAGAAGGAGCATGCAGGTGCTATTTCGTCGGCGGTAAGGGCCGCCCGCGGTATCTCGATCATGGTTCCGAACTTGTAGTCGACTTCGCATCCCTCAGCAGCCATTGTCTTCTTGGCAACTTCGTCGAGTTGAGCCTCAAGATAAGTAAGCTCGTTCACTGTACCAACAAGTGGAATCATGATTTCGGGATGTACGTCCATACCCGACTTCTTGACCTCGCACGCGGCTCCGATGATCGCAGCGACCTGCATGTTAACAATACCGGGGAAGTATATTGATAGCCGGCAACCCCTTAATCCAAGCATAGGGTTTGCCTCGTGCATTTCCTCTACCTTCCGCAGCAATCGCTCTTTCTCGGGCAGCTCGGGATCGTTTGGGTTCTTGCAGCGCATCTCGCAAACCTCAACTGCAAGATCAACAAGCGGAGGCAGGAACTCGTGCAAAGGTGGATCGATAAGGCGAATCGTAACTGGTCTGCCACCCATTGCTTTGAATATGCCGACGAAATCCTCGCGCTGCATGGGAAGTAGTTTATCGAGAGCCTGCTGACGCACCTTTTCGTCCTCGGCAAGTATCATGTCACGAACAAGCGGAACGCGATCCGATCCGAGGAACATGTGCTCCGTGCGGCAGAGGCCGATTCCCTCAGCTCCAAGCGAGACCGCTTCGGCAGCCTGATCCGGCGTGTCCGCATTTGCTCGAACTCCGAGTCTGCGAACCTCGTCGGCCCACTGCATGAAAGTACCGAAGTCCCCTGTCAAACTAGCGGGTTCGGTTTCGATCTCGGCGTTATATACCAAGCCCTGAGTGCCGTCGATAGTAATAATGTCGCCTTCTTTGATTGTGATCCCATTAACCGAAAACTCACGCTTTTCCTCGTCGATTCTGATCGCGCCACATCCGCACACGGTCGGGATCCCGTACTGCCTGGCAACAAGCGCTGCGTGGCTCGTACGACCTCCAAGCTGGGTCAGTACGCCCTTAGAAACCAACATACCACCCAGATCGTCCGGATTGGTCTCTTTTCGAACCAAGATTACGTTCTTACCATCGTTCGCCATCTTGACTGCAGTTTGGCTGTCTAGAGCAACGTGACCTGAAGCACCACCCGGACCGGCATTGAGCCCCTTGGCTATGGGTTTGATATTACCGGTGTCTTTGATACGCGGATGCAAAAGCTGCTCCAGCGCTTCTGGAGCAACCCGTGTAAGAGCTTCGTCGCGGCTTATAAGTCCCTCGTTGACCATATCGACTGCAATCTTCACCGCCGCCACACCAGTGCGCTTACCGGCACGACACTGAAGAATAAAGAGCCGGCCCTTCTCGATGGTGAACTCGATGTCCTGCATCTCGCGATAGTGCTTTTCGAGCTTCTCGGCTATCTCGACAAACTGCTTGTATATCTCGGGAAACTCCCTCTCAAGCTCGGAAATCTCCTCCGGCGTGCGAACACCCGCAACGACGTCCTCTCCCTGAGCGTTCTTAAGAAACTCTCCGAAAAGTTTCTTCTCGCCTGTAGCAGCGTTGCGTGTGAAGGCTACACCAGTACCAGAGTCCTCGCCCATATTTCCGAACACCATTGCCTGGACGTTCACCGCAGTGCCTAGATTGTGAGGGATCTTCTCCTTGTTGCGATATATCACAGCGCGCTCATTATTCCAACTCTTGAAAACTGCAATGATCGCAAGTCGCAACTGTTCCATCGGGTCGGACGGAAAGTCGCGACCGGTAGCCTCCTTGAAGTAGGCCTTGTACTTTCCTACCAGCTCTTTAAGTCCCTCAGCGTCAACGTCCGTGTCAAACTTCGCGCCCCGTGCCTCTTTAAGCTCGTCGAAAATCTTCTCGAAGTTGTGCTTGGCAAGACCCGGGTAGTCGTCGGAAAGAACTATGTCGGAGAACATCATAATGAAGCGGCGGTAGGCATCGTATCCAAACCGCTCGTTGCCGCTCAACTTGATGAGGCCTTTCAGACTCTCGTCGTTGAGCCCAAGGTTCAAAACGGTATCCATCATTCCCGGCATGGAGAACTTGGCGCCGGAGCGAACGGATACAAGAAGCGGTTTTTCAGGGTCGCCGAGCTTTTTGTCTATATCCTTTTCGACTTCACTAAGCGCGGCCAACACCTCTTCCCAAAGACCTTCGGGAAACTTGCCGGTTGCGGAATATTCGTTGCAAGCCTCGGTGGTAATAATAAAGCCTGGCGGAACGGGCAAGCCTATATTGGTCATCTCACACAGATTGGCGCCCTTGCCACCAAGCAGGTCACGCATGTTTGCGTTACCCTCGCGAAACAGGTAGACGCGCTTCTTCTGAGACATTCAGTATATCCTCCTACTGATTCAAAATACCGGTTTCTAGTGTACCAAACATGCAAGTTCGTCGGCAAGCGGCTCAGGTCCTTCTCGGTTGTTGCAATAAGCGCGTCTTTGCAGATTCATCCCGATCGGCCGAAGAACTTCGGGGCACTGAAGGCGTTAGCTTTGTGTTTTGCTGCAACTGCCTCAGGTTGTTCGAGACAGTTCGGAATCGCCAGGCATTCTTCACTGCGCTCAGAATGAAGCCGGCTTTGAAACCGTACAGATGCGACTTCCGATACGAAAAAGCAAGGTTGGACGAATCTCGTACCTTGCAAACTCAGCTGCATTCAACCATTAAGATGGCGCTGAAGCGCTGCGCCTCCCCCAAAAACAAAGGGGCGCTCCAAAGCGCCCCTGTCCAACTAACAAAGCTATGCGATATAATCTATTTTGGCGCGTTAAGTGCTCCAGGCGTCACAATTGGTTTAGCAACCTCCAAGGCTTTGTCCGCCTCCTGCTTGATTCTCTCGGCAAGGTCCTTGTATGCGGCAGCGCTGATCACGATGTCCGAACCCTTCACAAATTTTTGAATCTGCTTTTCGATATCGTTCTTCTTGGTCCCCTCCTGCATAGCTAGACTCTCTCTGATCCTGTCCTTAGCCTCTTCAAACTGAGTGATCCTCTTAGGTCGTTTTTGATCCGCCTTCAGAATCACCCACTGTCTTATGGCCACAACCCTGTTGCCTTCGTTGACACGCGTAACCGATTCGAAAGGAGGCGTATACTTGCCTATAGGAAGCGAGAAGAGCCTTGCTGCGAAGTCTTTGGGGAGGCCTGCCTTCTGGCCCAACACTAGCTCGATGACCCCGTCCTTCGAAGCCCATCCTACTTTCCCATCGGTCTGTTTGATCCACACGTCACTTAATTGTCTGGAAACCGACCCGAACTCCTGGCCTTTCTGGAGCAGTTTATAAGCCTTGTCTATTTTGTCCTTGCTCCTTGTTATGATAGCACTAAGCATAACCTGTTCCGGTCTTATGAAAGGCGAACCCTTGGCGCGCAGGGCTTCGTTATAAGCCTTGCGAACTCTTTCGTCCGGAATACTGACACCCTTGGTGACCAGGTTTATGTATGACTGCTCAACCGCAATCTGGCGCTTCAGTTCGTCAAGTGTCATTCCCATCTGGTTAAGCACCCTGCCGATGTCACCACCGCTTTGCTTTCTGAGAAAGTCCAGCTTCTTGTTTATTTGCTCCTCGGTCGGTGCGACATTCTGCTCCTTGGCCAACTGCTCGATAAGCCTTTCCATTATCAACTGTCGGGCAATAAACTCTCCGGCAACTTGCGGTCCCTGCGGAGTTTGGATTGTTGCACGTTCGAGCCGCTTGTAAAACTCCTGCATTTTGATTTTATCGCCGTTGACGCGCGCGAACCCTCTCCTGCCGCATCCTGTAAGCGTAGTGGCTGCTAAGGCAACAGCCACCAACATCAAAATACTCAACCTCGTCCTGTTCATTCAGTAGTGCTCCTCTCGCGTTTATGTAAGTGAAGTTTGTAATTGAGAATCTTCTAAGCGATCAAGGCCGAAGTTCAATGAAAAAGTGCCAAGTCTCGCTGAAGATATCCTCTTAAGCGCAATACGGCTTGCGTGTGTAATTGATAAACCCTCGACTCAGATACCTCTAGTATCTTTCCGATCTCCTTGAACGTCAATCCCTCATAGTAGTAAAGGGCAATAACCAATTTTTCCCGATCCGGCAGCCTGTCGATACATTCTCCCAAACACTGTTTCATTGCGCCAGCTTCGACATCGGCAGAGGTATCCGCAGAGTCATCCTGCACAACGTCGGACAAGTGAATCCTCTCGCTTCCCTCATTTGAGAGGACAATATCGTCCAAGCTCAAAAGCGACGCCCTGCCAGTGTCGGCCAATAGGGCATGGAATGCGTCGATTTCCAAGCCCATAGCCTCGGCCACCTCTTCCTCAGTAGCAGGCCTGCCTAAACGGCTTTCGAGATCAAGATAGGTTCTTTCCAACGCCTTCACGCGTTCGCGTACCGACCTTGGAACCCAATCCTCCTCGCGCAGCATCTCGAGGATCGCGCCTCGTATGAGTGCGATTGCGTAAGTTTCGAACTTGACCTCGCGCCTGGTATCGAACTGGTCTATTGCCTTGATAAGACCAATAATTCCCGCAGAAATTAAGTCGTCGCGTTCAACGTTTGGCGGTAGGCTTGTCACGACGCGACCAGCGGTAATCTTGACCAGATACGCATAGTGCTGTATAAGCGCGTCTCGTGCCTTGGTCTCACCCAAAGCCTTAAACTTGTGCCAGAGCACCTGCAGATTAGGCGCTGTCATCGGCCCTCTGTCCATCCGTTGGAGTAGGCCAAGCCCACTCGCCCGTTCTTTAGTCCTTGTAGTACGAGGCTCATTTTACAGAACCCACCACTACCTGTCAACAGAAGAGCCGGGCGCTCGGGTCAACTCCTATACGCATGAACGGCGGGTTACAATTCCCGCCGTCTACACAGGCCTGCTGTTTTACTACACGTGCCCCACAACATACGCCAGACTTACGCGGCTAGGCGTTCGCTTTCCCGGTGGAATACAGCCTCCTCGTAAATCCGCTCGTAATCTTTCGCCAGCCTTAACGCAGAGCTATGGCGCTGAATAACACGGACGTCCGGTCCAAGATGAGCACCCGTAACCAAGGTGTTCGAACGAGCTGAACTAAATTCCCCATGAACAGTCGTCACAAATGTCGTTGGCCCGAGATCCCATTCATTTAGGAAAAGTGCGTTAAGGTGAACTGCTGCAAGCCCCGGAGATAAGTCGTTGATGTGTACAACTTCCGGCAGCCACCGAGGTCTTATCGTCCTTAACGACGCGATCACACCCCTAGAAAATAGGGCGCACATCTTCTCGTCCAGCCGACCCGCATACTCAAAATTCCTGCTGTTACCCACCAAATAAAAGAACGTCCCGTCCAGTAAGAATGACTGAACGTTCGTGTAACAAGCCAATCCATCCTCCCACATCAACCTTAGGTCTTCAACCACTGGCCTAACGTTCAGTCGCGCGTCGTCCTCCAAGAACCGAAAAGCAGGTAGAGCAACGCGAGCATCGTGACCTAGTTTGACTAGCCCGCGCGACAATGAGCGGACGAAGTCAGTAGGATCATTCGTCCAATCTACGCTCGGTGTTTCGGCGCTCAAAATGAGTACTTTCAATTTGTGCTGAAACCTCGCCGTGCGCTTATGTATCCTTATGAATTATCGGCCGGACCAGCATTGGGAGTTAGGGACAGGTGGTCGCGTTTCCGGCAATTCCTTCGCTTGGTTTAGGGGAATTGAGTCGCCGAAAACGCTGAGTTTGTGTTCTATACACAACAAACTTAGGGATTAGTTAACTACTCCTCCTCTATCATCTGATCATAGAATGCGACGTAATCGTCCGGATTGTCACCTGCTCTCATCTTGATGGCAGCACGGGGATGTCGGTTTAACTGACCGGTTATCATGTAGGGTATTTTGTAGCCCCACTCCATCTGCCCGCTCTTTTCGAGCGGCACAAAATAATCGCGTATGCATTCGAGTACCGGTCGCAACTGGTATTTTGGATTCTTTAGGAAGCCAAGCAACAATTCCAAAGGACAGTTACCGGCGCCGCGGCCCATACCGTTGATCGTGGCATCAAGACGATTCGCACCTACAATAAGGGCTTCTATGGTGTTGGCGTAGGCAAGCATTTGGTTGTTGTGAGTGTGAATTCCTATCTCGATGTTTTTTCCTTCTACCGCCTTCAGAAAGATTAGGGTCATGTCGCGGATCTGCTCGGAATAGTATGCACCGAAGCTGTCAACTATGTATAAGGCACAGATTGGCTGTTCAGCAAGAATCT
>JAOAGX010000056.1 GCA_026415535.1 Armatimonadota bacterium
CTCGGAGATGTGTATAAGAGACAGATCTCTATCAGATCGCCCGGCTCTACCGGCTGAACGTAGAGCGGATAACTAAGCAACCTCGACTGCTTCTTCTCAATGTATTCAAGCAGTGCGTTTACCCAGGGATCGTGCTTAGGATAGTATAGGTTTAGCGCTTTTTCTTGATCACCCGCCGCAAGGTTGCGAACGTTTACCAAGTTAGCAAGGCCGGAGATGTGATCCTCGTGTCCGTGCGAGAGGAATATGTGACGAATCGCGAAGACCTTCTTGCCCAAAGTCGTAGCCACGCCTTCGCCCGCGTCGAAAAGGCAGTGCGTTGGTTTGTGGTAAAACCACTGGCTGTAAAGCGCCAGCGAGTGGAAAACTAAGAGATCCGACGGGTTCATAACGCCCTGAGGACCGCAAACCGAGCTGCAAGCAGGTGAGCCGGATTGCGAGAGTAGTGGGTGCGATCCTTGGTCACACGACCAATAACTCGGCGAGCTGCAGCCGGACCGAACCGCGTTTTATATTGATACAGGAGTTCTGTATCCTCAAGTCCGTCGCGTATGTTTTCAAGTCGCAGGCTGCTGATCGGCCCCTTCACACCGGGGTACAACAGGACGCCGTCACCGTTGAGCCAGTTAATTTCTCCTTCGCAACTGACGGACCAATCGATTCGAGGACCAGCTTGATCTGGTATCGGCTTGTCGTTGTTCCTACGCTCCCAAATGTTCAATCCCCAGTAAAGGAAGCCCTCTACATCGTACAAAAGCGCCTGCCACCAGATAAGTCGCGCCTCTATTAGGGGATGTTCCAGCAACCAATTCGCATAGGGTTGACGCGGACCCATGCAAACATACCACCAGACTTCTCCGCCCTTCTTGCGAAACTCCTGAGCGGAACCGTGATCATACCAAGAACTTAACACTACAAGCCAATCGATCGACAAAGACGCCGGATCGACATCCGGAGGCAACCAACAGGTGGAAAGGGTGCGAATCTTCGGATAGCGTCGTTTTATTTCGCCAAAGAATTCTTTCATAACGGGCACGTACTCCGCGCCTCGCTCATCAAACCCGTAAACGTAAGCCTTATCGATGAGACCGCGTTGTTCCAGCAATGGCACGAACGCATCAAGCTTTTCAAAGAAACGCTTCTTGAACTCGGGCGTGTATGCATCGACCGGCGCAAAACAGACCCATAGCTCGCCCGGCTTGCGTTCGGGAACAATGTTAAGGATGTTGAATGCGTTTAGACCTCGAGTGTTGGCGTAAACAAGTTCTTCGATGTTGGGCAAAGTGGTGCGCGAGATGTCGTCGGGGTTGAGACGATGCTCAAGCAGAAAGTCAGTGTAAGCCCGGCGGATTTCAGGCGTAATTACCCCATACACCTTTTCCAGATGACCATCCATCAGGGCAAACGTCGTCTTCATCCGACCCTGAATTGGCACTTGGGCCTTGTAAACGGTCACAGATACGGGCACCGATATGATACGGTCCTCCGATACAACAATAGTCACCAAACCGACATACTTGCCCGGCACCGCGTCTCGTGGCACGGTGACGGTGACCCAAAGCGGCTGAACCTGACCGGCTTCCAAGGCGAACTCGCAAGGAGGTAACAAGGGATCGGGCCACCAACATGCCGTCCGACGGGGTGAGAATGGGTGATCAAAAGGCCTTTCTACCCAAACATATCCCACACGATACCAAGCAGGAATCGGAATCTCGGATCCGGAAAGTTCGGGAGACGACCCCTCGAGACGAAGTGGTGAACAGCACACCTTGACTCCTTCAAATCGGTCGAACGGAGCCCACAGACAAATCTGGAATGATTCGGACTCCCCTCGGGCCATATCAAGCCTCGCCTCACGAGCAGGCTTGTCCGGAGGAAGGTCGTCCTGAAATACCCGACTAAACGAATCGACAACCCACCAGTCCAGCGCAAGGCCGGGACTATTGTCAGCACTGCTTATGGCAACACTCTTGCGTTTCTCCTGGCGTTCTTTGCTAGCAATTAAAGTCAAATCAGCCCGGCCCGACCAAGGCAACTCGAAATCTGTGGCGACACGATCACCTTCACCAGAGAACCGCCATACTTCCTTGCCTTCCTGTCGAGCCTCAATACGCCAGGATACGGCCTCCGTGAGAAGGCCGCTGACACGAACTCGAGGGCCGACTCTGTAGGCACGTAGAAGTTTGATATCAAAAGGCAACTCGTCAAAACGCACGTCACAAAACCGCACGCGACCTTTCACATTACGGAGGATTAGGTGCACGTTAACACGGCTGACCGCGTGAGTTGGCCTAACCTCGGCACGAACTTGTTGCCACCTGCGAGATGTTCGATCCGGCAAGCCTTGTACGGCCCAAATAGGCGGACCGTCTTTCTGAAACACATCGAGCCACAGGGCGCAGTCACCACCCTCACCAATCTTATCGCACCTAACCCAGGCGGTGATGACAAATCCTTGCTTTCGCGGAGGATTAAAATCTACGGTCTGAAGCGCGTAGCTGGTGTCATTGCCGGAGCACTCTAGCTCAACCGCCGGCAATCCGCCGCGACCACCGTTGGGAACCAGACGCGCCGAACCCGTGAAAACCCACCCTGTCGGAACGCCTCCGAACTCGCAGCGGAAGTTGCCGTTGACTATCGGTGGCGCCGCCATTGTCAATGCCACCGCCGAACCAAGCACCCAAACCAGATAATTCACTAGCGCCTAATCTCCAGAAAACTGAGTCGTTTTCATCTCACGACTGCGCAAGTTTCACAAACCGGTTTGCAATTGCCAGCGCCGGGTCGAGCGGAACTTCGGCAGGCTCCGTATCCGGCGGAACGGATATAATCGGTTTTGGCGCAAGCGTCTTTCCGGCAAATTGCGGAAGCCATTTGGACTCGGCCTCGAACATCTCCTGGGTCATCTCACGAACCTCGTGAAGCGTCAGCACAGCGCCAGTTAACGGATCTAATGAAATCGCCTGCATTACGAGCTCAGGATCCGCCTCGATTGCGGCACGAACTGTCAGCCCTTGAACGATCACGTTGGTCATATTTAGCGCAGCGCACTGGGGAGGAAGGTCGCCGACGGCGGTTGGATGCAAGCCCGTAGCGTCCACATAGATCGGGACCTCCACGCAACAACCGTTCGGTAGGTTCGTGATGAAGGCATCGTTGCGGACATTGCCGTTGAGTCGAAAGATTCGGTCCGTTTCGACCGCTTCGATAATGTAAGAGCAGTATTCCGCGCTGCGCTTCTCGAGTTTCTTGGACTCTATTGAGAGAGGATCAGTAGTCTTGAACTTGTCGTCCAACATACGACAATACTTGTAGTAAGCTCCGGATGCACCGCCGAAGTCGGGCTGATCGCAGTAGAGATCGAGCGCCTTCTTGTTCTTGCGGAACCAGGGGACGTATTCGGAAAGGTGACCCGTGCTCTCGGTCATAAAGTACCCAAAGTGACGGAAAACCTCCCCACGCACTTTCTCGTTGATGTAATACTCGGGTTTCTCGAATCGCTCGCGAAGGATGGGGTAGAGGTCTTTCCCCTTGTGTTCCAATTTGAGGAACCATGCCATGTGGTTGATCCCAGCGGCCACAAAGTCGATCTCATCCTTGGGAACGCCTACGTAGCCCGCGATCAGGTCCATCGTGGTCTGAACGCCGTGACACAAACCGACAAACTTCAATCCCGGCACTGTCCCCAGCGCCCAACAGTTGGCGGCCATCGGATTGGCGTAGTTCAAAACCAGCGCGCCCGGGCAAAGCTCCATCACGTCTTTGGCGATGTCCAGTAAAACCGGAATCGTCCTCAAAGCGCGAAAAACCCCACCTGGACCCATCGAATCGCCGATGCATTGATCAACACCATACTTTAGCGGGACTTCCCAGTCGATCTGGAACGCATCAACGCCGCCGACCTGGATCATAATAATGACGTAATCCGCGCCGTCGAGGGCTTTGCGACGGTCGGTGGTTGCCCAGACTTTTGATGGAAGATTGTTCTCCCGAATAACGTCGTTGGCAAACGCCTCCATCTTGCGGAGCTTGGTCTCAGTCGGACTCATCAGGGCGAACTCGGAGTCGGCGAGCTCCTCAGTTGCCATAATGTCCATCATTAGCGTCTTGCAAAAAATGACACTTCCCGCACCGATCATTGCGATTTTTGGCATTTCAGTTCACCTCTCCTCGTAGCGGCATTGTGACTCTGCGCCCAGCCGGCAAACACCTGCACAGCATAGTTTCTGGTACTTCCCCGAACTATCTAAACTCCAATGCTTACCCCTCTTCCGAGAGAAGGGTATGGTTGGTTAGTGCTTGACCCCTACTTGTTCCGGTCCAAGGTTTCTAAAAAGGAACAATCCCTCCTTACCGGGAGCAACTATGTCAAGACGTCCGTCGCCATCGATATCGATGACCTGCATGAAGATGCCAGTGCCCGAGTGGTCACCGATCTTACCATGGTCGATTACGCATTTGGTCCACGACTCACCATTCCACTTGAAATAATACAGGCCGACGATGTCAGTTTCGCCCGGCTCAGTGCCGCAGTGTGCCCGGAACCGGTTTCCGGTGATTATCTCCTTCTCGCCGTCACCGTCGATGTCTATGTAGATCATCTCGTGATATTGCGAAAAGTAGGGGTCTATGGGGTGTTTGGTCCACACACGCTTGCCGCCATCGACTCTCTGTGTGTAATAATCAAGGCCATAGCCGTGCGCTTGGCCCACAATAAGCTCGGGCAAACCACACTTGTTAAAGTCGTCCACTATGATCGGCACGCTCGCGCTGCCAAGCTGGAATTCCTGGTGGAATACCCACTCGTCGTCAAGAGGATTAGCTGGAGCCTCCCACCAGCCGCTGCTCACGATGAAGTCACCTCTGCCGTCCCCGTTCACATCTCCGAAACCCAGACCGTGACCAGACGGCCCCTCCTTCTGAACCATTATCTTGCGGAACTCTGGTTTATCGCCTCGCTTGACGAGCTTATAAAAGCGAAGTGGCGCACCTGGGGTATTGGGACAGATTTCCAACTCGCCGTCGCCGTCAACGTCCCAAGCGCGTGTTGTTTCGATGTTGCCGCAACGGTCGATCTCGTGCGTCTTCCATTCAATAGGCTTTCCCTTTGGGTTTTCGCGCCACTGAAGAGTCTCGCCCCACCATCCGCCGGTTATGAAATCAAGGTAGCCGTCACCGTTGACATCTACCGGAATTGTGGAGAAGTCGTCGTAATATTCTCCCTCTGCTCGAACGTCGCAGACTTTATGTTTAGTCCACTTGGGCCCCTCGTACCAATAAGCTCCGCAGACGATGTCGAGCTTTCCGTCGTTGTTGACGTCGAAAACACCGGCGGACTCATAAGCCCCGGCATCTATTTTTGCCTTCTCCCATTCGAGTCTTCTCATTATTCCTCCTGAGCCGCTTGCTGCGGATGCAGCTAGCAGAATGATAATTGGCGATAAAGCCCCTAATACCCTCATCGCGGGTGTCGTTCCTAATCGTGAACACTTTATCGCGTTGCGTAACCAAACCAACAACGTGCCACTCATTTTAAATGCCTATCGACAATCGAGACGCGGTATACCGCAATAAACCGTCACTTGTGCAAAAAGCCCCCTTGCGAGGGGCTTTCGCACGGAAATTTTTGGAGGCGACGACCGGAATCGAACCGGTGATGGCGGTTTTGCAGACCGCTGCCTTAGCCACTTGGCTACGTCGCCTCAATTATGTCAACTCTCACTCCCTAATTCCAGAGAGGCTAAGTACCAAGACTGGAGCGGGAGACGGGATTCGAACCCGCGACATTCAGCTTGGGAAGCTGACGCTCTACCACTGAACTACTCCCGCGCACCATGATTGTATCGCGCACGAACACAATAAACGTCGTCAAAACCCTGGTGGGCGATGCTGGATTCGAACCAGCGACCTCTTCGGTGTGAACGAAGCGCTCTCCCTCTGAGCCAATCGCCCGTCTTAACACCGCTGCCGCAGCCGCCGGCGCCCCCCTTACGTTATGACGCAAAAGCAATACCAACGTCCCTGCGCCGTTACTACGGTCCTACCTACTCCCTTATAAAAGACTAACACCTGCATAAGTCGATGTCAAGTCCAAATTGGCCGAGCGGAAGAACTCAAAAATACAGTTGACAAAGCGTGCAAGCTTCGTCTATAATGAGAGGCGAGGTGCAGTTCACCTCCCCATTCCGCACCGACTGCACACTCAAAAGCAAATACACAACCGAATATAAAACAAGGCGCCGAGTCTCACATAGAGAGCGGAGGACCCGACCCCCGACGGGGCGAATCGGCTTGCCGAGGGGTGTGCTTCCCACCCTAGCCCGACAGCTAACTCCGCAGGCGCGGCAGGAAGACCCCCTGAATATAAAAGGCCGGGATGTGTATCCCGGCCTTTTTTGATACTGTCACACCGTCGCAGTGTTTCAAAGGCCACTTTGAGATTCTTCGCTTCGCTCAGAATGACGTGTTACGCTTGGAGTAACGTGTCATGTTCAGAATGACAGCTCCTCGTCATCCCTACACACACCAGTCACCCTGACAAATCCTCGTCATCCTGGTCAGAAAGTGTCATCCTGAGCGGAGCGAAGGATCTCAACGCAACGTCTTCGCTCAACCAACCGCCGAGATTCTTCGCTTCGCTCAGAATGACGTGTTATGTCAGAATGACGATTTATATTCAGAATGACGTATTTACGTTCAGAATGACGGGGAAGAAAAGCACCAGAATGACAGAAACGATGGTGACGAAGATAAAAAAGAAGGTCAAGGCGATGGTAAGACGCCCAGGATGATGATTGACGAATGATGATCTACCCTTAGAATAACGGGAAAGTTATTGGCTTGGCACCTAAACCGCCAACAAAGCATCAAACGAATCAAGCTGTAAGCACATGCCAAAAATGGCGGATTAGTATGCCAAAATTGGCAAATGGATCATGCCAGAAATGGCGGACCAACATGCCAAAATTGGCGAGTTGATCATGCCAAAAATGGCGGATGAACATGCCAAATCTGGCGGGAGTATAAAAGTACAAAATAAAAATTTGTACAAAACCAAATCTCCACTTCTTTCTTTCTGCTTCTTGCTTCGCCTTCGGCGAAGCGACCAAACGACCAAAACACTCGAAGGGAACGCCTCACCACATCCTAAACAATAACCTTGATGTGCCTATTGGTAACTGTCCTAGTTCTGTTAGCGGCAATCTATTCTCTACCTGCACCAGCTGCGGACTTTGCGTGTCTTGATCCAATCTTGGAGGTCCGAGCGGTATGGATTGACGCCGCAGCGATGCCAAAAAACGAATATGCCATCCGTAAGATGGTCAATGCCTACGCCCGAGCAGGAGTCAACGTGTTGTTTCCCGAGACGATCTGTCGGGGCTATGCGGTTTATCCGTCGGAGTTGGTCGCCCGAGATCCGAGGTTTGTTGGAGCGCCGGACACCCTAGCAATCTTAATTCGTGAGGCGCACAGGCTAGGAATCGAGATCCACCCTTGGGTGTGGGTGTTTCGCGCCGGTTACTCGCAAGATCGCGGCGCAATTCTCAAAGCCCATCCTGATTGGGCCGAACGTGATTCCGATGGCAACGAGCTTTCGCGCAATGGCGGATACTGGCTCAGCCCGGCAAATCCGGCTGCCCGGGAATTCCTGGTTAATCTGTTCCGAGAGCTCGTGACTAAATACGACGTCGACGGCCTGCACCTAGACTACATACGATACGAATCGCAGGCCGTCGGCGACTTTGGTTACAACGACTTTTCAGTAGCCGAGTTTATTAGACAACACGGCTTCGACCCTCGTCCTGGTTCAGTCAAACCGCCTGTGGAAAATCAGACCGGTAACGAGGCTTTCAACACAAATCGGTTCCTCGAACCACCAGTCGGACCACTCCGCGAAAGCGAACTAAATCTGTTAGACAAGTGGCGGCGGTTCCGAGAAGATCAAATAAGCAGCTTCGTCGAGCGCGTGGCCTACGAGATGCGATATCTCAACCCCGGGGCACCCAACCCGCCCAGACGGCCATTGATAATCTCCGCCGCAGTCGGCGAGATGCCGGACACGGCTCGACTAGTTCTATTTCAGAACTGGATCAACTGGCTAGATAACAAGTGGCTTGATTTCGTCGTACCTATGAGCTACACGACGGACGATGCCCGATTCTTGCGACTCGTAAGACTGCAAAGGGAAGCAGTGGGATGTAGGTCTCTACTAGTCCCGGGCATTGGCGTGCACCTGCACAAAGAGCTCGGGCAAACCGTCTGCCAGGTGTTGTTGGCCCGAGAGGCACGCGCGGATGGAGTAAGCCTGTTCTCGGCCTCGTATTTGAAACCCGATCTCATTGTCGCTCTTGAAGATCTCTTTTGCGCGTCGGGAGAGCCGGACGCTGTTGAAAAGTCGGATCAGCCACAAGACCGGTGCTTGCTGCCTTTCCGCGAACCGCTTGCGGGAGCTCAGCTTCTTTGGAACCGAGCTGCCGAACTTTATACTGCCGGAATGATTGAGGAGGGAGATCACTTCCTAGCCCGAGGAAACGCCCTTGCAAGCTACGCCGCTTACCACGCGTTGCCGACGCCGTACTTGCCACCGATGCCAAAACAGCAATGATCGTGCCGGATGTTTGCTCGGCACCCATAAAACCCGTCAATCCGGAACATTCAGCGGATACCGGCCGTCTGTGCGGCATGTTTCGTAGAACGCCAGAATATTTTCCACCGGTGTTGACGGCACGATTTCGCTCGAAGAACCTATAAAAAATCCTCCGCCCGGCGCCGCGATGCGCAAGACCTCCCTCGTGCCTCGGATCACGTCTTCCACACTACCGAACGGCAGAAGTTGCGAGCAATCGACCCCTCCTACCAACACCAGCCGCTTTCCGTATTCTCGTTTCAGCAAGGCGATATCCATCCCTGCAAGAGGCTCAATGGGATTGAGGCCGTCGATGCCTGCGTCGATCATATCGTCGAGGATATCCATCAGGTACCCATCGGAGTGGAATATGATCTTGATTCCCGCTGCCTTAAGCGGCTCTATGCACTTCGCTAGCGACTTGATGAACGTGCGCCGCAGAAAATCTGGTGAGAAGAGAAGCGCCCCCTTGTATGCCACATCGTCGCCGATGAAGTACATCGGGCCAAGCTTCGCTTTCGCCGCCGCTTTCGCAATCCGATAGGCCGACTCCGTCTCGATCTCGAGTATGCGTTCGATGTTTACTGGGTCATCGTAGATCGCGTATGAGAAGAATTCCTGACCCATAAGTGCATACGTTGCATGAAACCCGCAGCCGCCGCCCGGGACAAACATCGTATACGGCTCGAAACTGGCAATCTGGGCCCTCATCGCCTCGACCCACTCGGTCTCGGCCCAACCTTCGTCACACGGCTCGCGATTGAACATCTTGAGGTCATCAAGCGTCTTGATCGGGTAGTCAACCAGCCAACTTGATCGTCCGGTAATCTTTCGTTGGATAACACCGTCGCATTCGGTAGTTATTCCATCGTCGCTCTCGGCGTACGACTCCCCGTATCCCCGACACAAATCAATCCCCAACGTGTGGTAAACTTTGACCATTGCCTGGTGATAGTCTGTCCAACCGGGGCATATGTAATCGACGATTGTGCGGTTGTCGATGTAGTCCCATATTGGGACCCGATCGCCTTCTTCGTGATTGAGCGAGGCAAGTATCCTAGCCTCGACTTGTGGATCAAGCATTCAAACGGCTCCCCTTGTCTAAGATCGTCCGGAGTGTGTCATCTCGCTCCCAGGTTCCGACGGGATGTGCAAAAAACTATGTCCTGTCCAACATGCCCAGGACAATCTTGACTTGCGTAGATTGTTCTGGAAATGTATATTGGACGCCGGCTCACAAGTACACTGGCTTGCCGGTCCTTGCGGACTCGTAAATGGCAAGGATGACCTCTACTGCCTTACGAGCTTCCTCCCCGGTAACCATTGGATCACGATCTTCGATTATCGCTTGGCACAAGTCTTGGATTTGTCTCTGGTGACCTTCGATTCCTATTGCTTTCGGGTCGGAGGCCCCAGTGCCCAATTGCACATCCGGCTCTTCTTTTTCCTCCTCCTCTCCCGGGACTGCCCACTTTATGATGCTGTCGCCTTCCGTAAGTATGCTGCCTAACTCTCCGTGAAACTCGAGTCTGTGATCCATTCCCGGCGTGACCGAGGTAGTTCCTTCCAATACTCCAAATGCACCGCTCTTCCATTTGATTACGGCGCACGCAGTGTCCTCGACTTCTATCCTGCGAACCAGATGGT
>JAOAGX010000057.1 GCA_026415535.1 Armatimonadota bacterium
GCTCGGAGATGTGTATAAGAGACAGCTTCAGAGCTAGCCACCGGTTATTTCGATTCGATGCCGCGTTGGCGACTCTGGCGACCGCGTCGCGTAGCCCAATGAACTCTGTATCGCCGATTAGCCGAATCGCTTTACCAGGGCAGCCTTGGGAGTACGCCGCAAGAAACCTTGCTTCTTCATGCGTGACGCCGTAATCCTCCACCAAGCGATTCACCAATTCCTCAGTGTTTACCTGAATAAACCGCACGATCTGACATCGGGACCGGATTGTCGGCAGGACCGCAGCCACAGTGTGATAGAGCAAAATGTTCACTAGGTAATACGGCGGTTCTTCGACCAGTTTGAGAATACAGTTGGCGGATTCCTCGTTGAGCGTATCGCCTTGTTCGACGATGTTGACTTTCCACCTCGAGCGCATGGGTTTAAGGACAGCGAGGTCACGCATCTCGCGCATTTGTTCGATCTTAGTGTTTTTGCCGTCGGGTGACCATATCCTGATGTCTGGCAAGTTGCCGTGTTTGATCAGCCGGCACAAATCACACTCCTCGCAGGCGTTGCCGTTGACGGGGCGTTCGCAATTGAGAGCTTTGGCGAATTCAATGGCGGTGGTCAGCTTGCCGGTTCCTTCCAGACCCAAAAACAGGTAGGAGTGAGCAGGATGCTGCTCTTGCGCTGCTCTCATCAAAATTCGCTTGGCAAGGCTCTGGCCAATAATCCTGTCAAATCCTCGGCGTTCCATGTTAACTGCGGCGCCTTTTAAGTTCGGAGTGCACGAGTCTGGTTGCGCTTTTTCAAGAGCGACAATAAAATGCCACACCCCGTAACTCAGAGTCTTTCGAATCTCTCGACGTTGACGACAAATATGATTGCGCCTCCGACGGTGACCTTGACCGGATTCATCAGCATTTCTCCGGCAGCCAGGGTTTCTATGGGGGACTGGCTTACAAACTGCTCGCGGGAATGACAGCAGTTGTCAAGCAACGAGATGATCTCATCAACCTTGTCGTCGTCTGCTCCGATCAGGAGAGTGCAGTTTCCGTCGCGCAGAAAACCGCCTGTGGTGGCGATGTTTGTGAATTTGTGCCCCGCCTGCAGCAGCGTGTCGCTGACCTTCTGCCTGTCTCGTTCGTGAACTATGGCTATTATGAGCTTCATGTGGACTCCTGGTCGAAAGTCAAGTGTCGAAAGTGTTCGTTCGGCTTGGCAAGGCGTGGATCTCTGCTAATGTTGCGATATGACTCAACCCCAACTTTTCGGCGATTTGAAACTACCCAACTAAGCGTGAAGATCGTTAAAAACATCTTTATTGCAACGATTTGTTAGGTGTGTCCAGAACGAATCGCGCTTGCCATAGTCAATTCTGGGCTAAGTACGCAAACTATCATCCTTCTGAGTACAGCACACAAACTGTCACCTTCTGAGCACAGCACGCAAACCATCGTCATTCTGAGCGCAGCGAAGAATCTAGGAGCCACGCTGAGATCCTTCGCTTTGCTCAGGATGACATAATGGTTGCTCAATACGACATAATGGTCACGATCATGTGCCGCTCGTGATAGCAAACGCCATCGAATTCACGAGAGAACGTGCCAAGTTTACCTTGTTCGACGCGATATTACGGCTTCCAAAGCCTGACGGAAAACTTCCTTTTCGCACCCGGATGCGTCGATGACGACAAACCTTTCAGGCTCGGAACGCACTATGGACAGGTAGCCTTCCCGTATCCTACGATGGAAGTTGATCTGTTCAGATGATATCCTATCGCGTGCTGTTTGTCTAGCTAGGCCTAATTCAACAGGCAGGTCGAGCAGGATCGTAAGATCCGGCTTGAGACCTCGTGTAGCGAAATTGTTTAATGTCTCAATAGTTTCCAGATCGATGCCGCGAGCATAACCCTGATAAGCCAGCGAGGAGTCGGAGAAGCGGTCGCAAATCACGATCGCTCCTCGTTCGAGTGCAGGCAGGATTACTTTGTCCACGTGCTGTGCGCGAGCCGCTTCGAATAAAAGCAGTTCGGCGCGGTCGCAGATGGCATTCTTCGAGTCGAGAAGCAGCTTGCGGATGCCGTCCGCTAGAGTGTCACCTCCTGGCTCTGCAGTTACGACTACGTCCGCGCCATCGTTCTTCAGGTGCTCTGAGAGAAGCTTGGTCAGCGTAGTCTTACCCGCGCCCTCGATCCCTTCTATAGTGATAAATAGGCCAGACAAACTATTTTGCTCCGGTAATTATTTCAACTAGCCGATTGCCGACCATCTTTGATACGTCCTCGAGCCTTCGTCCGGTAAGCCCATAGACTTCCAGTTCGCCCGCGCGCGGATCGGTGCTACCCTTATCTAGCGCGGCCTTGAGTCGGCGAAAATAATTGTACTGGGCTGTACCCGGCTCCATAAACGGTAGTATCTTGGTATCGATTTCTTTGGACAGCGTTCGGCAGGCTTCGGCTGTTCCTTCCCTGCTACCCTTAGCGAGCGCCGCTTTGACCTTGTGGATGTTAACTCCAGCGGTTTGGTGCGCAAGCTGCGGATTTAGGGTCGCTAGAGGGTCTATCCCCTGCTCCCGGAGTTGATTGATGTTCAGGACGGCTTTGTCCAGGTATGCCTCTGGATCGACTGATGTAGTGCCTTTCCAATCGGCCATTCTTGCGCTACGACTGCCACTTGTTTCCTTATAGGCCTGTTTCAGACAAGCGTTGAGCTCGGCTTGAAATTCCGCGAGGCTCGTGACCTGACCATTCTTTGAGGGTATCCAGTTGCTCTCGTCAATGGCTAGATCGTGGTCCCGACCGACCTTGTTGCGGTTGGCCGAATGTCGTATCTGACTCATCCTGAAATCGTTCCAGCCGCGCTGCCTCATCAGTTCGCGGGTGCGTGATATGGTTGGGTTTTCGATCAGGGTTTCGAGCTGAGTGTTGTATGTGCGTCTGAGCTGAGGAGGAATATTTTCGCCGTTAATTGCCATTTTAGCGGTGTAACTGCTCTCAACTTGGGCTAGGGCTTCGCAAAGCGCTTTCCCCTCAGGCGTTTTAGACAATTCGGCTGCGTTATTTGCCAGATACTCGGCTGTACTCTGATTCGCCGGCTTCCTTGCGGCAACCATTTTTTCGAAAGCTTCGTTGGCGCGGCGATAGTTATCTAAGAGCGACTCGCCGTCTTTCTTGGCTTGCTGAAAGTTGGCGTCCTCTACCACGTCTTTCCAGGACCTGTTTGCTTGAGCTTGCTTGATCCGGCCTTGTATTATTCTGTTGGCCGACATCTCGCAGCCCTTTCGTAGGACTAGTGTTAGCAACGCGTGTTTCGCCGCGCCGGTTAGACTGCCGCCTTCTTCGGATTGGTAGCCTTCCATCGCGCTTACGGCAACGTCTACTGCGCCTGAGTACATCCTAGCACCGGAGATCAGCGCCTGCTTGGGTCCCCCTTCGATGTAGCCTGTGCCGAGTCCGTAACCTGTGGCGATCCAAGACGGTGCGTGACTTGCGACATAGGACCCGGAGATTACACCCTGCGCGGCGGCGAAAGGCGCCGCGACAACCAGTGCAGTACTCGCGGCGAACTTGATTTCCTCAAGCGTGTTAATGGCATTCATCGCCTGGGCTTCATCGCCGAGCGCCTGACCCTGGACCTTGTTCAGGATCACCGACGCGATCTGCTTGAGCTTTTGGGTGTCTCGCTTGAGAAACATCTCGTTATCCATCTTCGCAGCGGCCCATTTGCTCATCTCCGCAGCTTCCTCAGGCGAAAGCAGGCTAATCAGCTCGCGAACTTGAGAGGCTGCTTTGTTGAATCTTTTTGCACGCTCGAAGTTTTCCTGAATCTGTTTGGAAATCTGAACGTCGCGAAAGCAGCTTTCGATAAGTTGTGCGTGCTGGACTTCCTCGGCGATGGAACGAGTGTGGACGATAGTACCTGTCTGTATGGATGCGATTAAGTCCTGCTCGTGCTGAATCTCGGTCATCCGGTCGATGAGTCGCTGGTTGAGTTCGCGGATGTGGGATGGGTCTTTTTCGCCGGAAAGCTCCGATCTTATTCGGGAGATCGTGCCCTGGCAGAACTCAATGTTCCTACGGTGCGTTGCGATACGCTCTTCGTCTTCTTTTCGCTTCTGTTCAGCGGCGAGTTGCTCGGGTGTGGCCGTGGATGTAAGTTCGCCCGATCCGCCCGCGCTCGCCAGGTTTTCAAGGGATATAGCTTGCTTTTCGCCGGTTGGGTCTAACTGGTAAACGTACGAAAACTGAGCGTCGATGTTTAAGCTGCTAATGCTGAACACTATCGCCGCGAGCGGGTATCCTGCGCCGCCATCCTTAGGCATCGCGACTTCCTGAGCCGTCCAGGTCTGATTGGCGGGCAAGTATTGGGAAACCCTTTCGGCGTTGAGAAACTCGGGGCCGTGGCTGAAATAGGGATTCTCGAGCATGGTGTTGATCAGCAACTTGTAGTAGCGAGAGGTTGGTATTTCGTCGATCTTGCCCAAAATGACTTTCTTAGCAATTTCTTGCTCGTCCGGCTTGAAGAAGTAAAGATACGCTTTGAAGCCGTGAATCGAGGTCGTCCACTTGCCGGATCCCTCTAGCAGTGCGATCCTCGATGTCATCTGGACCTTGTCCTTGACTGTGAAATAGCTTGGCGGAGGCTGCCAAGTATACTCGATTGTGCAACTGCCGGTTACAACCTCTTTCCCGTCGGGCTTTGTGTCGTGAAATTCCATTGACTCGGTCACGCGTCCTATACTGCTCTTGACGGCAGGGTCTGGCTTTACGCAGGGGACCACGTCAACTAACACATATCGCCCGGCCACGGGCACATCAGCCACCGTAACCTCCGCCGTCGCAAGCCCGAGCTGCTTGGACGTGTTCATATCAAACACCTTTAGGCTCACTGTGTAGTTGCCGGTTTTTTCGTACTTGTGGGAGACAGGGTCGAGGTCGGCCGTGGAATCGGTTTTCCCATCGCCAAATGCCCAAACCAGCTTGATCTTGGCCGGCATATTTTTGACTTTTGGGGTGAGCGTGCAGGGTTGACCAATCGTCACCTTCGTCTCCGGCGGAACTATTGCAACCAACGGCAATGACTTGAGGGCCTGCTCCAGTCGCTTTCTCGCTCGATGCCGAGCGGCGAGCGGATTCGGGGGATCACCCAGCGCAGTGATCTGTTGCACGACCTCGTCCATCTGTGCCTTGAGTGCGACCAACTGGTCCCTGTAAGTGTTCGCCTCTTCGAGGGCCTCTGCAACTTCGTCTGAGTTGTTGAACCCGGCGGCTACCCCGGCATAATGCCACGCCTTGTCGAAGTTAAACGACGCGATCGCGATGGCCGACCTCAAGCT
Organism: Armatimonadota bacterium; assembly: GCA_026415535.1. Lineage (GTDB taxonomy): Bacteria > Armatimonadota > UBA5829 > UBA5829 > UBA5829 > CALJES01. The sequence continues at coordinate 5,320 of JAOAGX010000057.1, forward strand.
CAGAAACCGCTGGATGAGCGGATAAAGCTTGTTGAGATACTCAAAGCCTTTTGTTGTCGGATAGTCAAGCAACGGTGCCCAATTAGCCTCGAAGCGTTTAGTCTCAGTCTCAGTCATCTCGCCGTAAACTAGCCTCATGCTCTCCATCACGGCCATGACCGTCGAGCGGTATTCGTCGGGATCTAGCTTTTCGAAATCCGCTTCTATTACTGCGAGCTCCGAATCGGGCAGCGTCTTGGAAATAGGGGTGTCGCCTTTTTCCCAGGGCGTGTCCGGCCTGTTCCAGATGGTAACATCGTCGGGGTTGTCCGGCAGGAACTCCACTGGGCCGGTGAATGAAGATTTTGGTTTTTCGTCTTGGAGATCGGGCTGGTTTGCGGCGGGTTCAGTTTCAGGCTGAGCGTTAGGCGGATTCCGCTTATCGGCGGACTTGTCGTTCGGTTTTCCGAGTTCCGGGTTTATTGAGGCTGCCTTGTCAAAATCCTCCTGAGCGCCCTCGATGTTGCCTATTTCTATCTTCAAACGAGCTCGATTCTGATACGCTTCGGCGTAACGGTCGTCGAGTTCGATGGCTTTGTCATAGTCGGACATAGCGCCTTGGTAGTCTTTGAGCATATGCTTTGCACAGGCTCGTTGGTGGAAAAACAGGGCTTCTACGGGGCCAAGTTCGATCGCCTTGTCAAGCTCCTGGACAGTGGCCTGGTAGTTCCCGCGACGATATTCGAGCATCGCTATGTTGTAATGCGGTTTGGGCGAGTCAGGGTCGATCTCGGCGGCTTTGGCGAAGTCGGCCAGCGCCTTGTCATATTGCTTCATCAAGTCGTAGGTAATCCCGCGGCTGTTGTAGGCGTCAAAACTCAGAGGGTCCTTGGCGATTGCATCGGTTAGGTCACGGATCGCACCATCGTAGTCAGGCGGGTTCAACTTTCGCTTGCAACGTCCGCGCAATATGAGTGCGTAGGCTGAGCCGTGTCCCGCATCGATTGCCTTATTGATCGCAGCAATTGAGTCTGCGTATTTCCCCTGCGAGTATAATTCCTCTGCCTGATCCATCAGGCTGGACGCATTCTCACATGCTGAAGGTAGTGCTAGGCAAAGGATTGTCAGGACAAGGCACGCTATCAACAAGAAGTTTGATTTACTAGGTATCATTTCTATCCCCCGCATACTGCGATTCGGATGGTCCGTCGGTTCTAAGCAACCAAGGATTTTTCTCGTCTCGCGCGTTTTTCTTGGTGTAATCATTGATCATTCCTAGCGCGCATCGCGATTCTGGGTGCGCGTCTTCACTCCCGGCACTCACTGTTATTCTCATCTTACTGTTATTTCGGTTCTTACTGTAATTACGGTTTACACTGTTATTCTGAGCGAAGCGAAGAATCCCTTGCGTTTGGTGAACCGGGACGTTGCATTGAGATCCTTCGCTTAGCTCAGGATGATTCCCCTTGTTCGTAATAAGCCTCTTCGCTCGGGATAATTTCCCTTGTTCGTGATGATCCTTTTCACTCAGGATGGCTCTCTTTGCTCGGGATAACTCTATTCGCTTAGTATAAGACTCTCTGTTAAGGATGACGGATGGCACCCTTCGGAGTGTCGCGTGGTCCACAACACTCGATGCTTAGCGGATGCTTTTGGTTCTACAGCCATCACGCGCCTTATGCTAACCCAAATCCGGATCACTAGGCACTTCGAAAGTTGCGATAGTATATCTTATGGCTTAAAAATCCTCACCCTTCGGTACGGTTCCGTGCCTATCGATTCGGATGCCAGGTTGTACTTTTCCACGAGTTGATGTTGAAGTCTTCTCAGAAAGCTTGATTGAGGCATCAGTTCCTGCGGCTCGCCGGTTTCCAAAAGCCTTGCGATTGCGTCCTCCGCATCCTGTAGCGCAATTTCTTCTTCGTTCGACGGACCGAGGTTAAAAAGTTCGCGGACAACCCCGGATATTTGCGCGTACGTGTTGCTCCTGACCATATACAACGGCAACTTTCGCCTCTCTATTTCTTGTAAGACGAAGGATGCTTTGTGTTCATGACTCTTCAGCGTGATTACTGCGTCGGCCTCGGCGAGTTCTTTTGTGATGTAACAGGGGACTCGCAGTTCGCGTATGGCGCGTTCAAGCCGGTTGCGGCTGACGCCATATGGATAAACCTTGACAATTTCGGGGAGTGGTCTAGTCGCTACGACTTCGTGCGCGTGCTCGAACTTGGCTGTCGGGGGCTTCGGTTTCTCGATTAGGTCGCTTGGTTGCACGACCTCTACCTCACCCTCAGGGTTCCTCACACGAATCTCGGGTCTCGGCGGCGCACCCCGGAGCATCTTGTCTACTATCGACGCCACGTCGTGGTGGATGGCAAGCTTGTCCATTTCCATAATCTCAATCAGCACGTCGAATGTGGGTGGCGCTTTTCTTTCGAGGACGGTTTTCTGCGTGCCTCGCCGTTTAGCTTCCTCATCTGATAAGGTGACTGCTTGGATTCCTCCCACCAAATCCGACAGTGTCGGGTTCATCAAGAGGTTATCGAGTGAGTTTCCGTGAGCCGTGGCTATGAGCTGAACTCCACGCTCGGCAATTGTGCGCGCAGCAAATGCTTCGGCCTCGGTTCCGATCTCATCGATCACTATAACCTCCGGCATATGGTTTTCGACGGCCTCGATCATTACCGCGTGCTGCTGATCCGGCGTCGCTACCTGCATACGTCGGGCGTGACCGATTGCTGGATGGGGGATGTCGCCGTCGCCTGCGATCTCATTGGAGGTATCTACGATCACTACACGCTTCTTAAACTCGTCCGAGAGCACCCGCGCTACCTCGCGGAGTTTAGTGGTCTTGCCTACTCCAGGCCTTCCCAATAGAAGGATGCTCTTGCCGCTTTCGACAACGTCGCGGATTATGTCGATGGTGCCGTAAACGGCCCGTCCTATGCGGCATGTCAACCCGATGATCTTGCCCTGGCGGTTGCGGATGGCGGAGATGCGATGCAAGGTGCGTTCGATTCCTGCGCGGTTGTCCTTGCCGAACGATCCGACCCGATCAACCACATACTGGATGTCCTCAGCTCGAACAGGCGATTCAGAAAGTTGCAGAACCCTCAGTGGAAAGCGCGCCTCTGGTTCGCGACCGAGGTCGAGCACTATTTCCAACAAGTCCTCGACATCTTCCTGTTCTTCAAGACGGTGTTTTAGGTGCGGTGGCAGAACTTCGAGAAGCTGCTCTAGATCGTCTGTTACTCTAAGCTGTTTTGCGCCAAGGGCGCGTTCCTTACGTTCGATTGCCATTATTTCATCGCCTTCCGCGGAGTGCAACGTTTTTCATAGTTCGCCATCGATCTCGTACATAACCACAGCGCACGCGGCAATGGCAGCGGTTTCAGTGCGAAGGACACGTCGGCCTAGGGAAACCGGTATTGCTCCTGCTTGCACGAGCAGAGCAGTTTCTTCTTCGGTCAAGCCACCTTCGGGGCCGATGATGATCATCGCTGAGGGAATTCCCCCCTTCTCTTCCTTTGCAAGGAGGCAAGTGTTATTACCTCCCATATTATGAGAGCGGAATTGAGACGAGTTCCCTCGCAAGACATCTCTAAGCGCCGGAGCGTCTCTTTTTTCGCAAGCTACAAATGCGAACTGGAAAGTTGCGACAAGCTCCGCCAGATCCGAAATTCCAAGTATTCCTTCTACGTCGGGTGCAACAGCCCTGCCACACTGTTCAGTTGCTTCGATTGCTATCTTTCGCCACCTGGTAAGTTTGGCTTGAATCTTCTCAACCGGTACGCGCGCGACCGTCCGCCTCGAACTCACAATGATCAGTTCTGATATTCCCAGTTCAGTGCACTTCTGAACGATTAGTTCGATCTTGTCTCCCTTAGGTAGGCAGACCGCCAGGGCTAGTCGAAGTTTAGGTTCGGACTCGCACTTCCTGCTACCCAATATTCTGGCAGTCACGATACCAGCTGAGAGATCAACTATTTGTGCGTCCGATTCGTTGCCGCGACCGTCAATAAGGCAAATCGTATCGCCGCTCTTGAGCCGAAGAATACGTGCGATCTGTCTGGCTGCGGTTCCGGTGATGACGGCGGTGTCGCCATCAATTAAAGAGGGATCAATAAAGAACCGTCTGTGATTCATGCCGGTTTCTCAGAGATCAAGGCGACCCAGTCGCCCTCCTCTCGCCGTTCGATTGTCGGCATGCCCAGCGATTCTAGGGCTGCCGTAACATCATTTGCCCGGTCGCGTACGATTCCCGATGTAACAAGTTTGCCTCCGTACTTTAGGCTTGCCCGAAGATCTGCTGCCATCTCGACGATAACGTCTGGCAGGATGTTGGCAAGTATGATTTCGGCCTGTCCGCCAAAGGCACGCGGCGAGTCACCAACAATGATCGTGACCGAATCCGAAACGCCGTTCTTCTCAGCGTTTTCGGCGGCTATTCTAGCGGCGATCGTATCGATTTCGATTCCCACGGCCCGCGCCGCGCCCAACTTTACCGCAGCGATTGCCAGAATCCCAGACCCTGTGCCGACATCGAGAACCATTTCGCCGCCTTTGACCAAGTCCTGAAGCGCCACGAGACACAGTCTGGTTGTTTCGTGGTGGCCTGTACCAAAGGCCATGCCGGGGTCGATTTGAACGACGATGTTAGGTTGGCGAGACGACTTGACTTGGGTCTCGGCCTCTATTGGATCAGCGATTGCTTCGTCCTCCCAGTAAGGTTCCCATGAAGGAGTGACAATGATGCGGCCGACTTGGGTTGGTTTGAGAAACGCACGGTAGGCAGAGGTCCAGTCTTCTTCGGATAACCATTTGATACGGATCTCGGTGGACGGTAGGCATAGTCCCAAAC
>JAOAGX010000058.1 GCA_026415535.1 Armatimonadota bacterium
GTCAGATGTGTATAAGAGACAGGGCACATACGATGTGGAAGACCTAGCGACAGGCATGGTCAAGCTCGAAAACGGCGCCACAGTATTTGTCGAGGCAAGCTGGCACTCTCATATTGAGCGCGAGGTGATTTACACGCAACTTGTCGGCACAAAGGGCGGAGCGGAGTTCAATCCGCTGCGCATATACACCGATGTGAACGGCAACAGTGCGGACGTTGTCCTTCAGCACCCAAACGTCTCAGGCCACGAGATGGAAATTGTGCACTTCATCGAGTGCATTCGCGAGAATAAGACACCGCTTGCAACTGGCGAACACGGCCTACATATCCAGCTCATTCTTGATGCCATCTATGAATCTACCCAAACAGGTAGAGGTGTGGAAATCAAGTAGAAGTTGCGGCTGGGTAGTAATATTGCTTAATGCTACGAAGCCTTTTGAGTGCTTTGTGAACACCAATGTCTTAATGCAAATGCTGTGGTTCAAGTAGAGACTCTGGGGTGCGGAAAGACTCCAAAAGTCTTGGGGACTGTTTTGGCATTAATCGTCATTCTGAGCGCGGCGAAGAATCTCAACCAAATGTTGGGATCCTTTGCTTCGCTCAGGATAACGGCTGTCGGCTTTGGTGGAGACTATGTACCCCTCGTATTTGGAGTAATGCGTGGTCCGCAGGTTTTCTGGGTGATGTGCGAACTACCATTCTTAAACGAGCGTATTTTTGGAAACTCAAAGCTCTGGTTTACGGAACACTCCAAAATTGGTAGCTCGGTCCGGAAAACGGATTTGGTCACGCTATAACTTCTGCTCCAACGTATGGTCGCAGTACGTCGGGTACTTCCACAGTGCCATCGGGCTGCTGATAGTTTTCAAGAATCGATACGACGAGCCTTGGCAACGCGACTCCAGACCCGTTGAGCGTGTGAACGAATTCGGGCTTCGCACCGGGTCCGGGGCGGTAACGAATGTTGGCACGACGCGCCTGGAAAGCCTCGAAGTTTGAGCAACTGGATACCTCGAGCCATTTGTCAACTCCAGGCGCATAAAGCTCTAGGTCGTAGCATTTTGCCGCCGCAAAACTCATATCTCCTGCCGACAGCAGCACTACACGATATGGAAGCCGAAGCCGTTTTAGAATATCTTCCGCATCTGCCAGAAGCTTTTCGTGCTCGTCGTAGGATGTTTCCGGGGTGCAGAACTTTACGAGTTCAACCTTATCAAACTGGTGTACTCGCAACAGACCGCGAGTATCCTTGCCAGCCGCGCCGGCTTCTCTTCTGAAGCACGCCGTGTACGCGGTCAAGTTTATAGGAAGCTCGCGTCCGTCGAGGATCTCATCCATAAATATATTTGTTACAGGAACCTCGGCGGTCGGATCGAGAAACAGATCGTCATCCTTGTCAGTATGGTACATATCAAGCTCGAACTTGGGAAGCTGGCCCGTGCCGATCATTGAACGGCGATTGATCAAGAATGGTGGAAATACTTCTACGTAGTTGTGCTCTAATGTGTGAACATCCAGCATCCAGTTAATAAGCGATCTTTCGAGCTTGGCGCCCAAACCTTTGTATAGTATGAACCCGCTGCCGGCTATTTTGCTTCCGCGCTCGAAGTCGATGATATCTAGCGCGGCCGCTAGTTCCCAGTGTGGAACCGGTTCAAAGTCAAACTCACGCTTTTCACCTTCGCAGCGTATTATCTTGTTTTCCGTATCGTCTTTGCATAACGGCACGCTCTCGTGAGGGACATTCGGAATGTTCATCAGAACGTCGGTGAGTTTTTGCTCTAACTCGGAGAGTTCCGAATCCATTTCTTTTATGCGCTGGCTTACCTCGCGCATACGCTCAATCTCCGCGGCGGCGTCTTTCTTCTCGCGCTTCATCTGGGCGATTTGTTCACTGACCGTATTTCGTTCGGCTTTAAGCTTCTCGACTTCGTAAAGCAGGCCCCGCCGTTTTTCGTCGAGTAAAAGGAATTGATCCAGAAGGGTGGGGTCGCAGTTCTTATAAACCAGCGCTTGTCTTACCTTCTCAGGTTCCGCTCTCACAAACTTCGCATCAAGCATAGTCGACTTCGCTTTCTAAAAGGGTGGATGGTCGGGTGCTATTATACTTTTCGGCAATTGACACGGTCAAGCGGTGCGTGTGTATACAACACAAGCACGACACTTTTTCGGCGACTTGGCAAAGTGGTCAAATCGTTTGGGACCTGCTTGTTGCAACAGACTTCTGTCTGTTGGTTTTTTAGCGTCCGGGTTCTTCGCTTCGCTCAGAATGACGGTCAATGAGTCAGAATAACTTGCCAATGAGTCGGAATAACTGGTCAATGAGTCAGAATGACTGACCAATTAACTAGGATGAGAGCCTATGGGCCAGAATGACTTGCCCATTGGTGGGTCATTACCCTTGGTCTTGGCAAGCTTGGCTCAATCCGTATCTTGGAAGAGCGAGGCAAACCGATCGCTATACTGCGACTCGATGGTTGCAAAAGCGAGGTCCAAAGCGAGGGGCCAAAGCGCGGCTACTGCTTCTTCGGGAGGCAATTCGAGGGTTTTGGCAAAGAAGTCCTTCAGTATCTCCTCGTAGGACTTGCACTTTTCCGTCAGGACAATCCGATTACCCGACTTGTGTTGAAGGATTTCTTCCTCAAACCGATCTACAAATTCCCTGACATTTGCGGGGGTGGCGTGTTCGAGATTTTCCCCGAACTGGGCCTTCACGAGCTTTCTGAACTCCTCAAGCTTCACGTCGCCACCGCTTTCCGGCGTTGCAGCCTCTTTTATCACTTTACCTTGCGCAAGTCGATATGTCAACGTTCCATTGCAGCACGAGGTAGTTGGGATAAAACTTTCTAATCACAACAACCTAGGTACTTTTGTGCAAGGCGAAGATCTTAGCCTGGACTTATTGTCTGGCAGGTTCGATCTTTCTAATCTTGACTTTGGAGAGCAACCTATCTACATCAGATTTCTCTCCTATGTCAGCGCCGTCGCTCATAGCCGTGGCAGCGCCAGCGGCACAGCCTAGCCGGAGCGCATCCTCGATTCCTTGTCCCAGCTCAAGCGCAAACAACATTCCCGCGATCATGGAGTCCCCTGAGCCAATCGTGCTAACAGCTTCGACCTCAGGCGGGACCGCGTCGTAGATCAGCCCGTCATAGTGCGCCACTGCTCCTTGACTGCCAAGAGAGATCACGACGAGCTCGACTCCCATCTCGGCTATCTTGATGGCTGCCCGGCCTACATCGGCTTTGGATCGGAAAGTGGCTTCCAGCAATCTTTCAGCCTCGTCCATATTCGGCTTCACCATGAACGGCTTGGCTTTGATGCCTTCCGCAAGCGCTTCACCATCAGCGTCAAGGACCGGTCTTGCTCCAGCGGCTGCAGCTATTTGAACAAGAACATTGTAGATATCATCATTTACGCCTAGCGGGATGCTTCCTCCAAATAGGACGTAGCTACTCTGACGAGACACTTCCTTGGTCTTTTCGAGAAGGCTGACAAGTTCCGCGTGATCTATGGGGCCCCCCCGTTCGTTCAATGTGGTTGGAGGATGATCAGTGGCATCTTCTATAGCTATGCAGGTTCGTGTTGGCTTGGCTGTTTGGACACGGTCGAATATCACGCCGTCGCGAGCGAGAACTGCAGCTACGAATTCGCCCGTTGTGCCTCCAACGAAAGCCAGCGCCCTCGCTTGTGCGCCGAGTCGTGCGAGCATCCGAGCACAATTAATGCCTTTTCCACCGGCGTCGACTTCGACTTTGATGACTCGATTCGTGTCGTAGGGAACCAGCTTACTTACGTAGACGGTCTTATCGACCGCAGGGTTGAGTGTGACTGTGGAGATCATGAAGCTCCAACCGTGGATAAAGATTAACGATCGTGGGTCCCGGTTCCAGCGAATGGCCGGAGACCCACGACGTGAAACACAGCGTTTTATTTTGACAACGCCGCTCGCACTTCGTCGAGACGACCAGCCGAGCCAAGCAGTTCATTCCGACTTGCAATGAACTTTGCGTACTCCTCCATAAATATCTTGCCGATCGGTCTGAAGTCGTATACTTCGGGATGGTCTCTAAAGAACTCACGGTGCACTCGTGTCCAAACGAGCCTGCCATCAGTGTCGATGTTGATCTTGCACACCCCGAGCCTTGCGGCAGGAAGATATTGCGCCGGATCAACTCCCTTTGCGCCCTTTAGGGCGCCCCCCGCGGCATTTATTCGGTCGATTTCTTCCTGAGGGACCGAAGATGATCCATGAAGCACAAGAGGGAAGCCGGGAACGAGTTTTTGTATGGCTTCGATGACCTCGAAATGAAGCCCTTGCTTGCCACTGAACTTGAAAGCCCCATGGCTCGTGCCTATCGCGCAGGCTAGGCTGTCACAACCAGTGCGTTCGATGAATTCGGCCGCTTGTTCCGGATCAGTGAGACGAGCCTTTTCTTCATCGACGCTAATATCTTCTTCGACTCCGCCCAATTGCCCAAGCTCCGCTTCAACAGAAACCCCCTTTGCGTGGGCGCGTTCTACCACTCGCTTGGTTATAGCGATGTTTTCTTCAAACGGTTCATGGCTGGCGTCGATCATAACCGACGAGTAAAAACCAGAATCTATGCAATCATAACAGGTCTCTTCGTCGCCATGGTCCAAATGAACGGCGAAGACGGCTTCAGGGAAGATCTCATTGGCGGCACGGATCATAGCTTCGAGCATTAGTTTGTTTGTATAGCTGCGCGCGCCCTTAGATATCTGAAGAATAAACGGCGCTCTGCTCTGTAGATTTCCGCGAAAGAGTCCCATAGTTTGCTCGGCGTTGTTGATGTTATAGGCGCCTAGCGCGTATTTGCCGTAAGCCTGTTCAAAGAGTTGCTTGGTTGTAACGATCATTTGTTATGGTGCTCCTTTAGGCCGGCTCGATAAGGCCGTAGTTTCCATCCTGTCGTTTGTACACGACGTTGACATCGTCTGTTTGGGAGTTGAGAAATACGAAAAAGTTGTGGTTCAGAAGTTCCATTTGCTGGGCAGCTTCTTCAGGTGTCATCGGCTTCATGGTGAAGCGTTTAGTACGAACGATGGTGGGCATTTCCTCCCGCTCCGTTTCCGGACCAAACGCCTCCGCCAAAACCTGATCCTTGATTGATTCTTTCTCCTTGGGTCCCTCCTCAGTGGTCTTGCCGTATAGCTTGCCTTTGAACTTCTTTACTTGGGTTTCGAGTTTCTCGACCACTTGATCAATGGACCCATACATATCCGTACCGCGGCGCTCTTCGCCTCGGAGCAGTATACCGTCGCCTTCGAGTTGGACTTCCACGACGTGCATACCGCGCGAGACGCTCATTGTGACCGTAGCTTCTTTGATGCTGTGGAAGTATTTCTCGAGCTTGCGCAGTTTCTTGTTGACGTAGTTTCTAAGGGCGTCAGTTACTTCTAGATTTTTGCCCTTGATTTGGATCAGCATTAAGCCAGAAACTCCTTTCGGGGCTCTACTGATTGAGCCTCCAAAGTCTATCATACCCAGCTCCTAGCTGTCAATCCGTCTCGAACGCCGTAATGTATAGACAAAGGCTGTGGTTAACACACTACTTCTGGAGATGGAAGCGTGAGATACTATCTAAGTTTAGACGCCACCCACGCGATCAAAAGTAGCGAGCAACACACAGCGGCAATGGTCGGACCGGTAGGTAGGTCCAGCTTATAAGATACGATCAGGCCGGTTACAGTCGATATACATGCAGAGCCGATTGACGTCGCGTAAATTGCCGCGAAACTTCGGGCTACCAGCAAAGCCGTTACTGCCGGAGCCACGAGAAATGAGAATACCAGGAGAGTTCCGGCTATTCTGATCGATAGAGATATCACCGCGCCAAGGATCAGGAAGAAGATCATATCCCACGATACGGCGCGAAGCCCACACGCGGCGGCGGTTTCGGCATCGAACTCACAAAACAATAACTGCTTGTGAAAGAGAGTATGCAAGGTGACGGCTGCGGTTGACACGATTGCCATTGACCAAATTTGGTCAGCAGTCACGGTCAGCAGGTCTCCCGACAACAGATCGAGCACACGTGCTTCGGCCTGTGCGCTCTTTGCCACGAACAATATTGCCAGTGCTGCTGCGACGGCATATCCGACGCCGATCCAACTCTCTTGTGTTGTTCGTCGGTCGATCGATTTGGTTGAGAACGCTGCTACTCCTACCAGTGTTAGGGCGAGCGACGTAATCGAGGGATTCAGCCCGGCAAACAATGCAAGCCCAACACCGGCACTGGACACCTGTGCAAGCGCGGCCCCAACAAAAACGATTCGCCGCAAAACAACATGAACCCCCAGATACGCGCATACTGCTCCAACGATAAGGCCGCCGATCAGTGCTGTTCTTACGAAGGGTTCTCTAAACGCGTCAAGCATTGTGGTCTCCGGCAAGCACGGTTCTCTTATCTCCACACATGGATACCGTCACGGGTATCCCGTAGACTTCCGACAGGTTTCGAGACGATATCACATCTTCGGTGCGTCCAATCGTTCTCAAGCCTCCATTGATGATGGCCAGCGTTTTCGCATAGTTGACGACTACGTTGAGCAGGTGGCTTACTATGACCACCGTAATTCCTTCGAGTTGATGAAGTCGTTCTAATAGCTCCATTATCGTGTGTTCTCCTGCGAGGTCCATATCAGCGGTGGGTTCGTCCAGTGCCAGGACGGTTGGCTCCGCAGCGAGAGCGCGAGCTATGAGCGTCCGTTGCTTCTGGCCTCCACTAAGTTCTCGGTATTGACGATCAGCCAGTTCGGAAATTCCAACTTGGCGCATACACTCTAACACAAATTCCCTATCCAGACGCGACGGTCGCGAAAAAACACCCATTTTCGTGTACCGTCCCATTAGTGCCACCTCGAGTGCCGTGAGAGGGTACACGTCGTCAATGCGTTTGCTTTGAGGTACATATCCAAACCTAACGTCACCTGCTCTACGTACTTCACCGCGGATAGGTCGCAATATGCCAAGCATAGCCTTGAGGATTGTCGTTTTCCCTGCACCGTTCGGACCAACAATGGCAAGAAAGTCTCCCTTTGCCACGCGCAGGCTAAGGTTCGAAAGTACTACTCGTCTAGCGTATCCTAGATCGACATTGTCGAACGACAGCAGCTCTGCTGAGTTATGGAATGCTTCGGTGTTTTTCTCAGATGTCTTTTTCATATCGATACTCGAGCCGACTGTGCTACCTCAGGGCTTCTGTGAACTTGTCAACCCACATATCGATCAGGTCAATGTAGCTCTTGGTTCCGAGCGATCCGACGGAATACGGCACAACAACATACTTAGCACCAGTTTCACGTGAGATCAATTCTGGGAAACGCTTCGGATAGATGGACTCTACAACTACTGCTTGTACACGATGCTCCTTCATCCGCCGAATCAGGGAAGAAACGTGCGATGCGGATGGAGGTATCCCAGGCTTTGGTTCTATCTGACCGAAGTTTTCCAGATCAAACCTGCGAAGAAAATAGATTGCGCTGGCGTGGTATGTGACCACTGGCCGATTCTTGTAAGGCGCGAGCTTTTTCCGCCAGTGTTCCATTAGGCGGTCAATTTCGTCGACGAACCTGTCGTAGTTTTTCTGAAAGGCTGATTTATCGTCCGGCGAGATACGTGCTAGACCCTGTAATATGTTGCGGGCTATGAACTTGCTGTTTTCGGGATCGTAGAAATAATGTGGGTTGCCAAACACGTGTATGTCGCCTGAAGCTCCTGTGACAGATTCTTTGGGGACCTCGAGTTTGGTGATGCTTACCGAAGTGTCTACGTATCCTGGGCCTCCTCTTCGCACATTGCGGTTGCCCGACGCATTGATAAGCGCGTCAAGCCACAAGTCCAAATCCATTCCTATTCGAACTACGAGGTCTGCTTTTGCGATCCTGGCCACATCGCTCGGCTTCGGCTCGATCATATGATAATCCTGGTTGGGTTTGGCTATAGAATAAACCGAAACCTTATCGCCACCGATTTGCTTCGTTATATCAGCGAGTTCGGGAGTAGCGGCCACGACTTTAATCGCGCCTGCCGTGGGCGCCACTCCAGTGATGGCAACTGCCGAGAGGATGAGCACACTAGAAAGCACACGGCCGAACTGTCTCATCTCAAAAATCTCCTTTATCAGTCTTGGCTACTCCAACTTGTGCGTGTGCGGTCCGACTCCCCAGCACCAATGGAGCCAAATCTCGCTGTAGGAGGTTGCGTTTGGTCTTGATCCACGTGTCGCGTGCAGTCGCAGATAGTACTGTTCCGAAAACTGTCGCGTAAGAATCACCGAAATCGCAGTTTCTTTTTGCGAAACGTCTTGTGGAAACTGAGACCAGTCGTAGAGAAGCCCAACGTCGAAATATCTACTGAAGCGGTAGTTAGCGAAGAGATAGTAACCTTTGGCAGTAGCGGCGTTCGAATCGGTAGTGCCTTTGCGCCACAGATATTCGCCGCGCAGCAGCAAACGACTGTTTTTCTGACCAAACCATCGGTAGGTGACGTCCAAGCCCTTCAGATGAACGTAGTTGGTTAGGCCGGTGTCTGGATCCTGCTCGGACTTGCCGCCGGCCCGCGATCCGCCGATTTCCAATTCGCCGTTTTCGCCTGTTGGGATTCCTATCCACACTCGTGCGGTTTCAAAGCGGTCGGTCAGACTGGCTCCGGGCCCTACTTGTATGTTAGGAGGGTAGTCGGATTCTTCGCCTTCTGTTCCATTTGCCCACACTCCTAGGTCGAATTGGGCGAAGACGTTGCTCCTGGTTGGTATTAGATAGCTCAGAAGTGCGCCTTGTCCGGCGAGGCTCTCGTGCGCGACGAAATTCGTAAGCACCAGCGGTTGCCGCGCATATAACCACGAATGGTTATGCAACTGGTTTACGCGATCGAAGGGTACGAACTTCTGTCCTACGGTGAAGTTGAGGCCTTTTGCCACGCCCAAGTATGTGAGGTAAGCCTCGTGAATTTGAAAAGGTTGGTGTTCAGCAGGAGAGCCTGCGAAGAATGCGTCCGCCCTCACGTTCGGGTAGACGTAGCCTTGAATGCCAAGCTCGGCTTCGGTAAGTTGAATCTTTTGCTTGGCAGGATCGAGCTTGTCGCTGGTAGCCTTGCCCTTTGCCTGCACGATTAAACTAATATCGGGCAAAGCGAGGTACCTGCTGCCAGTCTCTGCAGACGGCTCAGATCCCTGAGTGGTAGCCTGTTGTTCTTGAAGTTTCTCGAGTTTTTGTTCCAGGTCCGAAATTCTTGCTTTGAGTTCGTCGATTTCCGAAGTGGGCGATACATCGTCAGACCAGGCACCGTCCACAAGTACAAGCAGGCACAAAAGTACCGCCAACGCTAACTTCGTTTTCAAAGTCCTCTGACCTCCAATCAGCATGAACTAGAGGACCCGGCCAAGATAGATGGCCACAATCCTCCGAGATGATTTTTTACTCTTGATGAAGGTCAGAATACAGGGGGAGCACGGGGGGTAAAACGTAGGTAAGGTTGGTGGTAATAGAGGATAGGTCCTAGCAAACCAACCGGTTCAACAGAATCAAGGAACCAACAAACCGGTTCGGAGTCGGTTATGCTTAACTCGGCTCGTGACCATGCGCACGCTGCGCAAGTGCGTGTGTGATCGCTCGCATTCGATGTGTGACAGTCACCCGTGCAGGTGTGTGCAAACGCGGCTCCAAACGCCATAAGCATGTACGGCACCAGGAGCCAGATCACGCGGTTAAGCCCGAATCGAGTCATTCCGATTCGCATTGGTAAACGTTTCCGACTCAACTGGTTCCAAATATAGCGCGAGATTCTCATCGTGTCAAGGCCGCCGTTGAGGTTTAAAATGAGGTATTGACAACAGCGGAAATGGAGAGTTAAGATATTTGTGCTGTATGGCACAAATTTCAAAGCGTGCCGGAAGAGGAGCTTAGTAATACTGTGAAAGAAAAGATTCTTCTGATCGAAGATGAAGTTCCAATTGCCGATTCAGTAGCATACTCGCTTCAGAACGAGGGATTTGAAGTCCAGTGTGCCTACGACGGCCTCTCGGGACTTTCTGTCTACAGATCCTTCTACCCAGAACGTATTATCCGTGATTTGATGTTGACTAAGCTCTATGGTCTAGACCTCTGCCCGATGCTTCGCAGAG
>JAOAGX010000059.1 GCA_026415535.1 Armatimonadota bacterium
CGTATGCCGATGCGGAGCAGTTATCCATTCGAATGTCTAAACAAGACAACACAGGGGTAGACGCAACGTTCGAGATATTGTTGGAAGAGATTGAGAATGTCATTGTGGAAGTGAACTAGTCCGGCAGCCGGGCATTCGCCAAGGGAAAGCTGGATGCAGCGCAGCAGGCCTTCTCGCAGTCTCAGCAACTCACCGACTCCAGATCGGAGGTCGCCTCGCTTCGGCAGATGTGGGGCAGGCTCTATGCAGACCAGGACGAAGAAGTAAAGGCGATCATCTCGAAGAGGAACCCGGGGCGGCTGAAGAAAGGTCTCCGTTTCAGGAAGTCTCCGACGACGACAATCGAAGCAGGCTGATCGGTGTTTCATACAGTATTTCAAATGCTATAGAGGTGGCATCGTCAATGGTATACTGCCCGCTTGCTATCTTTTCAGCAAGTACGGCAGCCAGCTGTTGTCGCACCATCACCGCCTTGGCATATGCCCATTCCACGCAGTAAGCATCCGAGAAGAACCCAATCTGTTTGTTCACAGGAAGCATGTCCAGGCGTTCTTCGATGATCTGTCTAATCGTACCCGGGAAGAAGTTGTGCCACCAATAACCGGCAAGCGATAGGTTGGGCAATTCCCGGGCAAGGGTGCACATTGACTGGTTGGCGTGTCGGCTGGATAGAAAACATTGGAATCGAATACCAGGATGGCGGCTTATCATATTGGCGACTTGCGCAATCGATTTCTGAGACAGCCTGCTTGCTGTTTCGAAGGGCAACGGCTCCGCGCCGAAGCTGAACTGCAAAACAATCGAATCACCAATTCTTTCTTCCAAACAGGTCAGGAACAACTCGTTAACATATGAAGCGTAAACATCGCGCTCCTGCGGCCCGGCTGTTTTGCGACTGGCAAGCGCGTCCCGCATCTCAGATTCGCTCACCGGTCTGAAATCTATGTCGGTAGATATGTGAGTAGCTATCGATCGGACCTGATCCTTGGGAATGTGGTCCACGTACCACTCAACGGCTTCGCGGACGTCTTCAACGCTGCGAATCACTCGCTCTGTGGCAGGTCGAGGCGATAATCCAATAGGAGTCGGACTGTCTGGAAATTTCCCCCAGCACCTTTCAAGCTCGTACAACGCCGTGTCGTATTCGCCCCACTGGCAGCGTGTGAAGAACGCCCATTCCAAAGCGTAGTCGAGAATGTCGTCGTCCTGCCCCTCCTCACTACGCGCAAGTTCCGTGCAAAATCGCTCGATTGAGGCGCGTTTTGCCACTTCCCGATGCCAAGCGCGGTCTTGAGCTCGTTCGCGAACCGTCTTATCTACTTCACGCCAGTTGTCCTGGTTGACGGGTTCGGTTACGCCGTAGAGATCGCGCAGGATTATCCTAATGCCGTATGAGATGGCAGTATTCCTGACATATTTCAGGTAAGGCAACGACTCCGATATGCGAAACTCAGCCTCTTCGTCTGACGGCTTGCCTGGATACTGAGTCAACCTCGATCCGCTCGGGCAACCAGCAGCGTAGAGGTCGCTCACGGCCATATGGTAGAGCAGTATATCGTGCAATCCTGTTGCGCCCAGTCTACCGCCGATTAGATGGGTGTGCGCGTCGATTATCGGTATGTCAACCAGGCGATTATAAACTTGGTCGATCAGCTTGCTGTCCGTCATTTTCTTCACTCGTGTTAGCTACAATCACCCTCACTCCTGCGGCACGAAAAGAATCGAGAACGCTCGGATCGGCTTTGTCGTCTGTAACCAGTACGTTCAAAGCTTGTGTCGGCGCCACCCTGTGAAGGGCCGATCTTCCCAGTTTGCTGTGATCCGCCACTACGACAACCTCCCTAACAGTACGGATCATAGCCTTTTTTGTCTCAGCAGTGAGTTGCATATCGGCGCACAGACCTTCCTCAATCGAAATCGCATTAGCGCCTAGGAATGCTACGTCCGCAACGAGTTCCGCAAGCTGAGCTACCGCCGTTGGACCTACTGTTGTCCCGCTTTCCACAAGCACTTCTCCACCCAACATCACTAGGGTAACGTCCCTGCGCGTTGCGAGAACCTGAGCAACGTCGAGAGAATTAGTGATCACCTTTACATCGGGAACCTCTATGTGACGAGCTACTTGGTAAGCCGTAAACCCACCGTCAATCACTACGCAACTCCCTAACTGGACTAGAGCGGCAGCTGCACGACCGATTGCTTCCTTTTCCTTCGGGTTCACCCTTCGACTTTGGGTGATAGTGAAGCCCGGCAAGGCACGCGCGGAGGGCCTCGCTCCACCATGAAACCTACTTATTAGACCCCTCTGTTGAAGTCGAGCCAGGTCTCTGCGAACTGTCGGCGCCGAAACGTCCAGTGCTCGAGCGATGTCGTCAACAGACGCCTGTCCCATCGACTCGACCAGATCGACTATTCTCTCCCACCGTTCAGGAATGATTACCACGCCTGATTCTCCTGCGCCCCCTATTATCTGCTCTGATTCTAGCTCGTGTTTGCATTAGTGTCAAGTGCGACGATCTAATATTGCACATTTGCGATCAATTATATATGTATATAGATTGACATATGATCAATATGGGTGCTATACTTCACCTATGAAGCTGAAGCTTGAGACTATAATGTTGGACCTTGACGATCGCGAGGAAGTAATTCGTTCGGCGATCTATGAAGCAATGGCCGGACTGCCTGAGCCGGACCTCTCGGACCAAATCGTTGTCACCTACTGGGTTCATGCCAGAACGCTTTCCCCTGCAGAAGTCGGTGCTGAGATTAGCTATCATATGACCAGCGGGGTGCGAAGGCCGCCCAATGGTTCAATCCTTGAGCGATGTACGGGGCGAGTTCTCGATGCGGTTGAGTTCGACTACACCGGCAAAGTAGGGATAGTGCGAGTTGGTTTTCCGCTGGAAATGCTGCTGCACGAGGATGGGAGCATATATTCCACTGATATTCTGCACATCACGGCGGGTGAAGGAGTTTTTGGCCTCACGGAAAATATCGATGCCAAGCTCTGCCACATAGCAATGTCTGAAGACGTGCTCAGGAAATTTCCCGGACCTGCCTACGGAGCTCCCGGAATTCGCAAACTGACCGGCTTTGGCGAAAGAGTTGCATTCGGCACCATTCTGAAACCCTGCACGGGGATTACTCCTCACGAGGAAGCCGAGATAGTGGCGGAAGCCGCCGCCAACCCGATGTTCCTTTTCGTCAAGGAAGACGAGAACTTTATGCCCAGTGTGCCTTTCGCTCCGCTTGCCGAACGGCTAAAAAGCTGTCTGGATGCGATTAAGAGCGTATATGATCGGCGAGGCGGAGTAGGCCTGGTGTTTGCGCCCCACATAACTGCGCCGCCACATATTATCTCTGATACGATCAAGATTTGTATCGACGCCGGCGCAAACGGAGTGATGTTCAGCGAGCTCTTCACTGGCGGCACAACGCGCATGATAAGGGAAATGACGAGGCACCTTCCGCAGCCGCCGGCCATATATGCTCACAATTCCGGTATATCGGTCAGGACGAGGCATATTTTCCGCGAAGTGTTGGACATGTTTTGCCGATTAGACGGCGCCGACTTTCGACAGACTGCGCCGATCACGACAGATAGAGGCCTATTGCGACCGTTCGGACTGGAGTGGCGCAAGTGCGAGGAGATTTTGTCAAAGCCGATTGGTGGCCATCCGCCAGTGATGATGGCGCGAGCTGGAGGGCTGGACCAAGGCAATATCATTCCCAACTTGCTTGATGTCGAGCGCGGCGCAGGTTCCGAGAATTACCTGTTCCTGGCTGGATCCGCCATCAATGGGATCAAAAACGCTGCGGGAGATTACGACCCCAGCTTAGGCGCTGAAGCCATGAGACAAGCGGTTCAAGTGTACAACGACGGCATATTCGCTAATGCTTCGGAATATACGGCGTTGGCCTTGAAAGACTATGCGGATCGTCACGGGCTTGATGCTCTAAGCATCGCACTGCATCAGAGATACGGTATTTGAAAGGTAGAGTTACTTTCCAGATGAACGATCGTGTGGTTCGAGGACCGATATCGATTACGCAAAAACCGTGGGGTGGTGAAGAGCTGCTGGCACACACGGAGCTGTATGCCCTGAAGCGCATCTATATCAAACCCGGCTTGCGACCTAGTCTGCAGTATCACGAGCGGAAGAGCGAATCACTTTATCTGCTGTCGGGACAGATGAAAATCGAGATCGGAGACAGCGTTGATTCGTTGGTAACCGACGAACTGCTCCCAGGCGAATCAGTAGATATTCCAAGAGGTAAGATTCATCGTGTCACCGCGTTGGAGGACTCTGTTCTCATAGAAGTTTCCACACCGGAACTCGACGACGTCGTCAGGCTGGAGGACGACTATGGGCGAGAAAGCTAGGCCGAAGATAGTTATCATAGGTGCGGGATCGAGCGGGCGTGGACAGCTAGGAGAAGTGGCCTATGCGGCCGGTTGGAAGATCACGTTCATAGAGCGCGAGAAGTCGCTTGTCGAGCTGCTAAAATCTGCCGGTAAGTATACGGTGGGGTTGGCTGGCGAGCAGATAAGGAACATTGATATCTCGGGATTCGATATCCTACATACCAGCGATATTGATGCGTGTGCAGCGGCTATAGCAGCGGCGGATATAGTTGCAACCGCTGTTCTCCCGACCAATCTCGAATCTACCGTTCCCACAGTGGCTGCTGGGCTTAGGATGAAGCAGAAGCTGGGAATCGAAAAACCTCTCAACGTGATTTGCTGCGAGAACATGGAGCGGTCGTCAACAACACTGCGAGAATATCTTAGGCGAGATGCACCGGAACTTGACTTGGAGTGGGTGGATGCCCACGTAGGCTTTCCTGACTCAATGATAGCTCGAGCGGTACCAATCGCAAGGGAAAATCCGCTTTACCTGCTAGCGGAAACCACACAGGAGTGGACAGTAGACGCCAGTTCGGTCAAACAGCCAATGCCCGCCATGGAAGGGATGACCCTGGTTGATAATCAGGACGCCGCTCTCGAACGTAAGCTCTACATAAAGAATACCGGTCATATGGCCATAGGCATTCTCGGGTATCTCAAAGGTTACGTGTTGATGGATGAGGCGGCGCGAGATCCGGAGATCTTCAACCTCGCTGATGCCGCGACACGTGAGTCCGCTGCGGCAGTTGTAGCAAGGCACGGCTTTGACCCAAGCTTGATTGAAACCTACCGTTCCTCCTTCCTAGAAGCAATGAAATCGCCGTTTCTGCCTGACGAAATCCTTCGGGTTGTTCGCGAGCCAATCAGAAAGCTAGCACGAGAAGAGCGGCTAGTTGGGCCAGCGATGCTATCCTGCGAATATGGGAACCAACCCAAGTCGCTGGCGCGAGTGATCGCCTCGGCATTCCGGCTGCGCATTCCTGATGATACACAGTCACAGGAGCTCCAAGAAAGACTGGAAGCCGATGGTTTGGACAAGACAATACACTCAATCTGCGGCGTGCCGGAAGGTCACCTATTGGCGCGCCTTATCATCGATGCTTGGCAATCTGTTTAATCTACTAGGAGACAGCGAATGAAGCTAGGTTACACCACTTACGACAATCTGAACGCTCTGGACTTTGCCAAGGAGGCCGGTTTTGAGTGCCTAGAGTTCACCACGTTGCCGAATTACCCTGGCATAGACCTCGTCGCCGAACTCGACACGCCTGCGAAGGTTGCCGAGTTTAAACACATGATCGACGAGAGCGGTATCGAGGTTGGGTCGATTATCACGGCGCTTAATCCTCTTTCCGCTGATCCGGCTGTAGCATCGGCACATACGGATTACTTCAAGAACCTGATCAAGCTTGCCGGGACGCTAGGCATACCCTGCGTTTCAAGCACCTCTGGTCAGAATCCTACTATAAGCTTGGACGACAATGTCAAGCTTTTTGGAAAGGTTTATAATGAGCTAGTAAAGGCGGCCGAGAACAGCGGTGTAAAGATCGTTTTTGAGAATTGTCTTCACGGTTATCCGCACGGCCAGAACATCGCCGTTAACCCCGAGACGTGGCAGAAGGTGTTCAATGAAGTGGACTCACCTAATCTAGGATTGGAGTTTGACCCTAGCCACCTTGTGTTCCAGTTCATAGACCCTGTAAAAGCCGCGCGAGAGTTCGTCTCCAAGATATTCATTGTGCATGCTAAGGACACAGAGATACTCGAAGACGAACTCGCTCGCGGAGGCATTTACTCACTCGTTGGTTACTGGCGGTTCAGGTTACCAGGTTACGGCGATGTAGATTGGCCCAGGCTATTCCAGGTGTTGCGCGAGGGGGGCTTCGACGGCAATGTCGTGATCGAGCACGAAGACCCGGTATTTGAGGGCGAACGTCGGCAAGAGGGGCTTCTCATCGGCAAGCGCTATCTATCCCAGTTTGTTTGGTAGGCGGAATCAGAAAGGGTTTGGCGAGTGACCAGTAAGGAACGAATACTTGTGGCGCTGGAACATCGGGAGGCCGATAGGGTGCCGATTTGGGAGAATTTCTGGGGTTCGACCATCAGGCGATGGCACAAAGAAGGATTGACCGAGGACACCGATCCGACAGTTTTCTTCGGTCTGGACACACAACACCATACATCCATCGATTGGACGCTGCAGTTCCCTGTTGAGACCATAGAGGAAACCGAAGAGTACGTAATCCGGCGTAACGCAAATGGTGATCTAGAAAAGAGTTTCAAAGACCACGATTCGACGCCGTTGTGGTCAGACTATCCAATTACCGATCGCGCCTCGTGGAAAGAGCACAAGTCGCGCTTTCTTTGGAACGAATCTCGCGTGGATATTCAGGCTGCAAAGAAAGCCTAGGAGGCACACAGAGGCGAATTCAATGTATATATGCCCGCGTGTCTGGGATTTGAGAAGTTCAAGTACTGCATGGGTTTAGAACAAGTCCTTATGGCTATGGCAGATGATCCAGCCTGGGCCTATGAGATGTTCATGTCAACTGCCGATTTGGCGATCGAGGGCCTTGAGTATCTGCTGGGAAACGGACTGGAATTCGACGCAGCATTTGTAACCGAGGACATGGGCTTCAAGGGGCGCGCGTTCTTCTCACCTAGGGCCTACCGAGAGATGATCATGCCTTGCCACCAGAGGTTCTGCGAGTTCTGTCACGAACGTGGGATTAAAGCTATGCTTCACACCTGCGGAAACAATATGGAGCTTGTCCCGCTCTATATAGAAGCCGGCTTCGATGTGCTGAACCCGCTTGAGGTCAAAGCCGGCATGGACATCTTTACACTCAAGAAAAACTTCGGAGACGCATTGGTACTCTGGGGCGACATAGACGTAAGGGCAATTGCCCATCCGAATGTCGCCGTTCTAGAGCAAGAGATTCGCGAGAAGGTGACCATGGCTAAGCAGGGCGGCGGATATGTGTTTTCTTCGGACCACAGCATTTCCGACGGTGTCTCTCTCGAGAAGTATCGTCAAATGCTCGAGTTGGGACTCAGATACGGATCACTTATCGACCAAGGAGGATAGATTTCGTGAGTAAGAAACTGAATATCGGAATAATCGGGCTTGGCGAAATCAGTAGCGCGCATTTTGCAGGTTTTGGCAGCAACCCACATTCGGAAATCATTGCCATTTGTGACAGTGACGAGAAGTGGTTGGAATACTGCAAGAAAGAACATGGTGTGAGGTACGGGTTCACAAAATGGCAGGATCTGATTGCATGCGAGGAACTGGATGCCGTGGCTGTTTGCTTACCTAATGTTTTCCATGCCGAGGTATCAATTGCCGCGCTGAATGCAGGAAAGCACGTGCTATGTGAAAAACCAATGGCCGCAAACGTCGATGACGCGCGAAATATGGTCGAAGCCGCGAACCGATCCGGCAAGATCCTTATGGTTAGCTACAATCAAAGGTTCAGCCCTGACATACAATACATCAAGAGGTACGTGGACGAAGGAAACCTCGGAGAAATATACTTTGTAAGGACCGGCTGGCGACGGCCGATGGGAATGTTCCCGGGTCCCGGCGTGGCGCGTGCGAGTGGTGAGTACAGCAGAAATTGGTTTAATGAAAAGGCCATGGGCGGCGGAGTGTGTTTCGACTTGGGCTCGCATGTGGTGGACCTGGCAATGTATCTGATGGGGTTTCCGAAGGTTAAGAGCGTTACCGGATGCGCCTACACTAAGTTCCTTCCCGAAGTGCTGAAAGACCGGGGCGTAACGACCGATGCTGACGATCACTCGGTCGGCTTTGTTAAGTTCGAAAACGGCGCGTCTATGCATTTCGAGGCGAGCTTCGGGTCATATGTGGAGCGCCAGCAAGTATTCCAGGCGCTCTACGGAAACAAAGGCGGTGTGTACCGTGAGATCGGTGCTCCAGTAAAGCTATTCTCATCGGCAGCCGGAGCCTATACTACGATAGTGCCGCGCATCGACCTGCCTGTAGTAACTCCGATGGCTCACTTTGTAGAGTGCATCATCGAAAACAAGACTCCGATTGTTACTCCGGAACAGGGACTTGCTGTTACCGAGATACTCGAGGGTATACTTAAGTCGACTGAGGCCTTTTGATGATAACGTATTGGACACTGTTTACTCTGTTAAGCTTGCTCCTGCTGGGGTACATGTGCAACGGCGACTCAGCAAATGCGTTTTATTGCGGCTTCGAAATGGGTGATCAAGAGTTCCAATCACAATTCGAGACCACGGACCGAGCCTGTGTTGCATTGGACGATCAGGTTGCTTATCGAGGTAAGAAATCTCTGCGGCTAACAAATCCTGACGGTGGACATCACGGCGCGGCTGTGAAGATTCCCATAGATGCCACGTCAGGACCGGTGATACTGGAAGTATCAGGCGCGGTCAAAGTTTGCCAAGTGCAACCGGGTCCATTGTTGTGGATGTCTGCTCGGTTTTATGTTCATACTTTTGATCAGGCAGGCAACCCTATAGCGTTTCGCGATATTGGCCGATACCATCACGGCACTACCGATTGGATAAAGGTTCGGCGGATGATCACCCTCCCAAAGGGCACCAAAATGCTGAGGCTTAACTGGTCCCTCAACGATTGTCGTGGAACTGCGTGGTTTGATGAGATAAAGGTAGTTGACAAAACGAGCTTGTTGAGAGAACCTGAGTCCACTAACGCAACAGTTACCGTTGAGCCAAAGCAAATACTAGGTAAAATGAGGCTTGGCATTGGTTGGAACTGGGAAACCGTGTCGCCGCAGCGATTTTCAGATGAAGAGGCGGGCACTTGGGATGAACTCTTCAGAAAGATGGACTACGACGGCACCGACTGGATCCGAATGGGTGTTAACCCCGCGTTCTACGTTCCGGCAGGTTACGAGCAGGGCAAGGACACCGGCCAAAAATGGACTTACCAGGTTGATAATCGCTATACCCGACAAATAGTTCGATTGCTTGAGCATTGTGAGAAACGTGGGATACCAGTATTACTGTGCAATTGGGGAGCAGGCGGCGGTTACCAAGACGTTCCAAACGACCACTGGCTCGCTACGGGATTCTATGATCCAGCAAGACGAGAATTACCCGATTGGTTGCTTCCTTACAGCGACAATAGGTTCGTCGAAGGTCTATGTTCTCTGGTTAAGTACCTCAAGGTAGACAAGGGCTTTAGTTGCATAAAGTATGTATCTATTTGGAACGAGCCCGATGGTAACTGGATGTACCAGCGATTGTATCCCCGATTTTTCCGCATTTACGAATTGCTGGACGCCGAGCTGAAGAGGCTGGGGCTTAGAGACAAGGTAAAAATTCTCGGGCCGGAGAGTATTGAGGGAGGCACATCCGCTACGAAGATGGCCCGAGATGTCATCTCAATGGGCGGCGTGATCGATGTAGCAGCGGTTCACGACTACGGGTGTGGTACCCCTGCTCCAACAGAACTAACTTCTCAATATAAAAATCAAGAGGAAGCTGACGGATTTGCAAAGGCTATCAAATTGCTGCGCGCCTTCAAAAAGGATATGCCGATTGCCGCAACCGAACTTGGGGGAATTGATCTAACCCCATTCCACGATGCGCGTACGCATTTTTTGTCCACCCTTGGCATAGCAGATTACTTGATAAGGTGTATCACTGTCTCTTATACACATCT